>JBCBGJ010000051.1:0-10401 GCA_038526925.1 Pseudomonadota bacterium | reverse complement strand
CAACCCGGGGCGCGGCGACCAGGTGAATGCGCTGTTCCGAAATCCCGAACGGATCGAAGAGCGGTTCAATGAAAAGTTCGACCGCCCGCTACAAACCGTTCTTGAAGACCTGGTCGTCCCGAAAGAAGCCCCGAACAGCCCGGTTCTCGAAGCGATGGCACGCTTGGGTCAGACTGAGGCGTTTTCAGATCGCGCCCCGGAGCGCCGGATCGTCATCATCTCTGATATGTTACAAAACTCTGATGCCTTTACCGCTTATGGCGGCGGTGGATCGATGCCCGCAAACATGCCCGACGCGATCACCGTTGCGGACACGACCATCCGCCGGTTCGGAAACAGTTTAGACGGCGTGGCGCTTGAAATTCGGCTGATCCCGCGGCAGCGTTATGTCGACATGCAGCGCGGCGCTTTGAAAGAATATTGGAACCAGGTGTTTGCAGAGCTTGGCGTCGACGTCACCTGGCGTGACCTTTAACGAACGCGGAAGATCGCCATTCCATCATAACCCTTCGCGCCGACGGTTTGCAGTGCCGTCATATCGATACCCTCCAGAGTGGCAGCATAAGCCATCATCGCGCGCACGCCTTTGACGCTGTTCTCTTGGCTTTCTGCGTCAATCACTGCGCCGCCCCGCACGATATTGTCGGCGACTATGACAGCACCAGGGCCGGTGAGCTTTAGCGCGCGCTCCAGGTAATTCTTGTGATTGACCTTATCGGCGTCGATGAAGACAAAATCAAACTGCCCGCCGCGGGCGATTTCGGCGTCGAGGACGTCCATCGCGGGCCCCACGCGCAAGTCGATCTTTTTCCCGAAACCGGAGCCATCCAGGTTCTGCTGAGCGACGTCGGCCGTCCGTGTATCAATTTCTGTCGTGATCAGCTGACCATCCTCGGGCAATGCCCGGGCCATCGCAACGGCGGAGTAAGCGCCCAGGCACCCAATCTCGAGAACACGTTTGGCGCCATTCAGTTTGATCAAAATCGCTAAAAACGCGGCTTGAAGGGGCGTAACGGCATGCGGAACCAAACCCGCCGCTTCACTATTTCGGGCAATTTCATCCAGAATAGGGTCTGTTTTCAGCAATTTCTCACCCAAATAGGCGTCTACTGCGGCATGAATATCAGTCATACTGAAGGTTAACTTCCCTTAACAGCGCTGGGGCCTTGAGCCTCGCAACAATCACGCCTACAACTTATGCGGGAGTGTAGAGTTTCACAACAAAGGTCGCCATGCTGGGAGCCAAATTGCGTCATTTTGCGCTCGTTTGCGTTGTTCTGCCGTTCAGTGCAGTGGCGCAAGAAAGCATCGGCGCGCAGTTCGCCTTTCCGAGCAATGCCGGGCAACTCTACGAAGCCAATCAAAGTGATGTAACCGTGCCAGTGGCGTCTTATGACGCCGAGAATGGCGCAGACGCCCCCGCCGTTGTGATCCCAGTCGAAAACCTCGCAACGCCGATGCGCTGTATGACCGCTTGGTCCTATCTTGCTGGCCGCGCGATTGAAGACTCCGAAACGCTCGGCAAGCTGCATCCTGATTTTACCGAAGCCACGGCGAGCGCCCATTGGCAGCACTGGCTCAAGGTTGACCTGGAAACCCACCAAGGTGTGTTCAGCCCTGACTTTCATCAGCGGCGGCTGGCTGCCGAGCGGGCTTTCAGCATTGCCCTTGCGCGCGGCGAAGAGGCTTATGCATTTCAAACGCTTGGCACTTGCTATGTTGAGCCGCGGCTGCGCGAACTCGGCGACCCGACACAGCTTCTGCGAAACTTCATGATCACGCATCAGGGCCTGCCGGAAACGTTCGCCGTTCCTGTTCTGCAACGCCAATTGCGCGCCTTTCCGATTTCTCTAAGCGATGATCTGGAGCAGGACGAAGGATGCCCAGGCGAGATCCCCGAAGTCGCCGCGGAGATCAGTGAGCGCGTGAAGCTGCAATGCTTCGATCGCGGGGGAATTCTGGCCTCAAATATCAAAGTCTCAGCAGAGTCATTAGACGGCATTTGCCGCGTCACGGCCGCCGTTCAGTGCGAGAATGTTCCCTAGCTCGCCAAAGCTCGCTATGGCTTGGCGCTTATGACTGATTTGCCTGTCCCCATTGGCGAGACACCGCCGGATACGATGTATGAAAAACCCGCTGCCTGGGTGGCGAGCGGCGCGGGCGCGCAAGGCAATTTATTCCTCACCGGCCGCGCGGGCACAGGCAAAACCACCCTGCTACGCAAATTCATGGCGGAAGCTGGCGAAAGCGCGATTGTGCTTGCACCCACTGGCGTCGCGGCGATGAATGCCGGCGGTCAGACGTTGCATTCGTTTTTCAAGTTCCCGCCGCGCCTGATCGAACCTCAAGATGTGAAACGCCTTCGAACCGCGCGCCTGATGAAAGCGGCTGAGACGATCATCATTGATGAAATCTCGATGGTCCGGGCTGATATGCTGGACGCTATTGATCGCAGCCTAAAGCTCAATCGCGGCTCGAAACGCCCCTTTGGCGGTGTGCGCATGATCCTCGCCGGCGATCTGCATCAGCTGCCCCCGGTTGTGCGCGGCGACGAAGACCCGATCCTGAAAGAGCGCTATGGCGGGCATTATTTCTTCAATGCGCCTGCGTTCAAAGAAGCGGAGTTTGCGTTGCTGGCGCTCAAGCACGTCTTTCGCCAAGAGGACCCTCGCTTTCTCGCGCTGCTTGGCGCGATGCGTCAGGGGCGTCTAACGCCTGCCGATCAGAGCGTGCTGCAAAGCGTCGTCTCTGACAGGGACGCCGTCGAGGCAAGCGAAACGCATATCGTTCTGACCCCAAACAATGCCAATGCCTATCGGATCAATCAGGCGCGGCTTGAAGATTTGCCCGGGCCAGAAAAAGTTTTCGAAGCGCGCGTTCAGGGTGATTTTGATGAGAAGACATACCCAACCGAAGCTGACCTTGAGCTGAAAGAGGGCGCGCGGGTCATGCTGATTAAGAATGATCCGGAAGGCCGATGGGTGAATGGCTCTCTGGCCACGGTCGCAGGCTGGTCAGGTCGCAATGTCGTGGTCGAGCTTGGCGGCCTTGAATATGAGATTGAGCCCGCGGCTTGGGAGAAGTACAAATACTCGCTGGGTCCAGAGACAAAAAAGGTCTCTCGCGAAGTTGTAGGGACATTCAAACAAGTTCCGGTCCGGCTCGCCTATGCTGTGACGATCCACAAGGCGCAGGGTCTGACGCTCGATAAGGTTTATATCGATTTGGATCGAGGCATGTTCGCCCACGGCCAGGCCTATGTCGCATTTTCAAGAGCGCGGAACCTGGAGGGGCTGGAAATCTCTCGAGCGTTGCGCCCGAGAGATCTCGTGATGGATCGCAATGCCTTCGCATTTGGAAAGCTCGACCCGATCGAAGACAATGACGCCTATCTCCTCGCTAAATTTGCGCGCGAAGATGATGCTTTGATTTAAGCGGCAGCGCGGCGCTCTCCAAGCAGGAGCGCCTTTAGATCACCATTCACTTTGAAGCTCATAATCAAGAGATAGATGGTTAGAAATAGCATGCCGCCGGTCAGCGCGAGAGGCGTCAGGACCCAGCCGATCAGGCTGTACTCATGGCGCCAGCCGATCCACAGGGCGGACAATATCAAGAAGCCCAGAAAGTCCAGATTGAACTGACCCGGCCAAGCCATGGCCACCATATCATTGAAGAAAATCGGCACGAGACCCATGCCATGATTAGCAATCACAATCAGGGTGTAGACGGTCAAAACAAGTAGAAAAATGGCAGCGTATACGCGGAGCAAGGTCATGCGAGGTCCTCCTTTGGTAGCCCTCTCCATATTGTAGCGATCGCTACAAATCAACCCTCTTCTGGTTTTTGTCCAACCATAAACAGGACCATACCGCCGCCGGGTTGCCAGTAATGAACGGTCTTGAACCCGATCGCTTCAATGTCAGCTTGCAGCTGTTTCGCGGTCACCCGCCTTACGCGGGGCCACTGACCTAGCGCATTCATGATCGGAAACATTGGTTCCAGCAGGCGTAGATACCATTTCTCGCGGATGCAGACGGTGCTTGAGACAAAGTATCCGCCGGGTTTAAGCGCTTCATAGACCCGGCCCATCGCCGCCATTCGATTGTCGAGCAGGTGAAGAATATTGAGGCCAAGCGCTGCGTCATAGGTTCCTGGTTTGGCTTGGAAACTGTCCATATCAGCGACAGAGAATTGAACATTGGTCACGCCCGCCGGTGCCTTTTTACCTCTGGCAATGCGGATCATTTCGGGGGACACATCGATTGCATCGATGTTCTTTACATAGGGCGCGTGTAGGATCGCTGTTGATCCCGTCCCACAGCCAAACTCCAAGACGTTCGACTCTGGGGTAAAATATTCCCGGGTGAGGTCGAGTTTAATCTCGTACGCCTTCTGATTTGCGATGGGCTGTTTCGAATACTTCTCAGCAATCTTATCCCAAAATTTTGCTTTATCCGGCATCACTGCCTCCTTCTGAAGTCCCGCGCGGCGCGGGATACATGTATGATCAAATTGCATACACGCTATCTATCTATTCAAAGATCGGATAGAAATTGCCGAAACTTCAAAGAGACCTATACGAAAACCAATGAACTGGCAGGCAATATCCTTCGATTGGAACCAAGTTCGCGCGTTTTTAGCAACGGCGGAAGAAGGCTCACTATCAGCGGCGGCGCGCGCGCTTGGGCAGACCCAACCCACACTCAGTCGGCAGGTGGCTGCGTTGGAAGAAGAGCTTGGTGTCACTCTATTTGAGCGCGCCGGACGCGCTATGGCGCTCACCTCAGCCGGGGCCGACCTGCTCGATCATGTACGCGTTATGGCGGATGCCGCCAACCGGATCTCACTCTCTGCGTCTGGTCAGTCTCAAACAATCGCAGGCAAAGTCGTCATCACCGCAACAGGGAATATGGCCACACGGCAATTGCCGCCCATTATCAAGAAGATCCATGCCGTCGCGCCTGAACTGGAAATTGATATCCTGCCGTCAAATGAAGTGCAGGATCTGACGCGCCGCGAGGCGGACATCTCCATCCGTCATGCCCGTCCTGAACAACCTGATTTAATCGCGAAACTGCTTATGGAGACCAAAGCGCATCTCTACGCCTCGCGAGAATACATTGAAAAGATCGGCCCAATAACAGATCTGAAAGCCCTCGAGAAAGCCATCTTTATCGGGCTCGATCGAACCGATGAAATGATCGCGGCGATGAAAGAGTATGATCTCAATCTCACGCGCAGCCAGTTTCAATTTAACTCCCCAAGCGGCCATGTTCTGTATGAACTGGTGCGCCAGGGCCTCGGCGTAAGCATCCTGACCAGAGACATCGAGACATATAGTCCGTCAATCGAGGCAATCTTGCCGGAACAGTTCTTCATTCCGATCCCGGTTTGGCTCGTCACGCATCGTGAGCTCCATACCAGCAAACGAATCCGGGTCGTCTACGATATCCTAGCGGAGGAGCTTCCGAAATCGACCGATATTTGACCTAGACCAAGCAAGGTGCGAGCGTCATATCTGACCTCAGCCCTCGGGAGCCATGAATGATCAGTCTTGCCTTAAAATGGATGGCGCGGGCCATGTTCGCGCTGGCAGTCTTCTCAGCGCTCACAGCAATTTACATGTATTATACGCTGAATTTTGGCAGCTGTGTTGAAGGTGGACCGACCTGTAACACCAATGTCGCGACGCTCTATGCTGCGGGTCTCGGCATCGTTGGATTTGCCGTGTCAGGCTACGCCGCGCATGTCATCAGCAAAGGATTTTCCAACCAAGAGGATGGTGATTAAGCGAGGCGAGAAATTTCTTCGCTCAGGCGTTTGTCGCCATCAGTTGTAATCTTTTCGAGAACCTTCACACGATCGCGTAGACGAAGCACTTCGCGCTCTAAGTCTTCCATGCGAAGCTTGGTTTCCTCATCCATTTCTGAGTTCGCACGTGTCTCGATCCAGGTCTTTACGACCCCAGCGCCGACCGCGATTAATACGATCAGTACAACCATGGTGAAAGGGCTGTCGATATCCATAACTTGCTGTCCTAACTCTTATCGTTAATCGATATATAGCACGTTAGGCGTGTGACGCAAGGTTTTATCTGCCCGTCGATCCAAATCCGCCCGCGCCGCGGTCCGTTTCATCGAGTGTTTCAACTTGCTCCCAGACGAGCCGCGTAACCGGCGCAAGCAGCATCTGTCCGATCCGCTCACCGCGCGCAATCGTGAAGGCTTCTGGGCCGTGATTGATCAGGATCACTTTTAGCTCACCGCGATAATCACTGTCGATCGTGCCAGGTGAGTTGAGACAGGTAATGCCATGTTTCGCAGCGAGGCCGGAGCGCGGTCGCATTTGAATTTCGTAGCCCTGCGGGATCGCAACACTAAGCCCCGTCGGGACCATCGTCTTCTCGCCAGGATTTAAGACGAGCGGGTCATCTTCAGCGACAGCCGCGCGGACATCCATGCCTGCAGCGCCCAGGGTTTCATACGCGGGCAATTCTAGCCCTTCGAAATGCGGCAAAGGCCGCACAGCAACAGTAATCTCAGTCATGGGAATGCAAAGCGCCGGAGTCGGGTCGATGAGTCAAGCGCTCGGCGCTCTGACTATTGCGCGGCAATCTTATCCGCTTCGTCGCCAAACTCTTCGGCAATGCGGGCGACCAGGCGCGTGGCGACATCTTGTTTGGTCATACGCGGCCAACGAACCTCGATGCCTTCGCGCGTCACGAGTGCGACTTCGTTCATTTCGCCGCCCATGACATCGCCGCTCACATCGTTTGAGACAATCCAATCACAGCGTTTGCGTTTCAGTTTTGCGATCGCCAATGCATCGACATCATGCGTCTCAGCGGCGAAGCCAATCACCAGGTTTGGCCGGTTTTTCTTCTTACGCGACAGGGTCGCGAGGATGTCTGGGTTTTCCGACAATTCCAGCGTTGGATGAGGATCGCCATCACCCTCTTTAAGCTTCATCTTTTTGGCAGCCGCCCGGCTTGGACGCCAATCGGCGACAGCGGCGACAGAAATAAAGACGTCCGATGGAAGTGCGTCCTGACACGCGTCCAGCATCTCGCGTGCGGTTTCGACCGGCACATGATCGACGCCGTCCGGAACTTGCACTGCAACCGGGCCAGAAACCAGTGTCACCCGCGCGCCTGCTTTGGCGAGCGCGCCAGCAATCGCATAGCCTTGTTTGCCGCTAGAATGGTTCGACAAGAAGCGGACCGGGTCGAGCGGCTCACGCGTTGGTCCTGCGGTCACCAGAGCGTGACGTCCTGCAAGAGGTTTCGGATCGAGCCCGTAAAGAACCGGGCCATCACTCAGCAAAGCATCAATGCGATTGGCAATTTCGAGCGGCTCAGGAAGGCGCCCGGGTCCAAACTCACCGCACGCCATGGCGCCTTCGTCTGGATCCATGACGGTCACACCATCGCTCCGCAGCGTCTCAACATTGCGCTGGGTCGCGGCGTGTTCCCACATGCGAACGTTCATTGCCGGGACCATGAGGACAGGCTTGTCCGTCGCAAGGAGTGTGGTCGAGGCGAGGTCATTCGCCAATCCGTTTGCAGCCTTGGCCATCAAGTCTGCTGTTGCTGGACAAACAACAACAAGGTCCGCCGACCGCGACAGCTGAATGTGGCCCATATCGGCCTCGTCATCCAAGTCGAACAGTTCGGTGAATACTTTTTCGCCAGACAAAGCTGAGACAGAAAGCGGGGTCACGAATTCCTGACCGCCTTTTGTGACGATGCAACGGCTCGCGATACCGCGCCGCGCCAACTCTCGGATCAGCTCGAGAGACTTATAGGCAGCAATCCCGCCACCAATGATCAGAAGAATACGCTTGTCTGACATGCCACACACTTATGCCACTTCTGGGCCATGTGACACAAAACAAATGAAAAAACGACCACACAGATGCGTGAGTTTCACGTTTTTGGTTAACGGGTTCGTAGATTGAACCATAATTGGCGGTGTGAGCGTTGATCTCAGAACAGCGGAGATTGTTCGCGAAAACCCAAAAATTCAAAGAAGGCTTGTCGGTAGATTATCCCCAACATACTTCCTCACCATGCGTCTTCCAAAAATCGAAACGCGCTCGCTATCAGTTGAGGAACTAAAGCCGTGCCATTACCGCCTGCAGATGTGAATTACACATTCAGTTCAGCGCAAATCGAAACTTTGAAAGACTATGGCGAGGTGCGTGCGCACGCTGAGGGAGAGCTCCTCACCGAAGAGGCCGAGGTGCAGCAGGACTTCCTCGTCACATTGTCCGGCGAAACGCATATTTTCATCGAAACGCCGGAAGGCTCAAAACGTTTAGGCTGGATGGAGCCCGGGCAGTTTACCGGCGACATTTCAGTCATCACAGGCTCTGCATCGCTGGTGCGCGTCACGATGGGAAAAGCCGGCGAGCTGTTGCACATCCCTCATGACAAGCTCCAAGATCTCTTGATCGCGAATTCAGAGATTTCCGACATTATTGTCCAGACCTTAGCCGCGCGGCGGTCTTTTGCTTTGGACGCAGATCATGGCTCAGTCATTGTCATCGGGGCGCCGCAAGACCGACTGGTTTTCACCGCAAGGGACCTGCTTTCAAAGTTCGGTATCCCGCATCGTTGGCTGTCGCCAGAAACGGATCCGCTGGCGGAGAAGCTGCTCAAGGCGAAGGGAATAGATCCATCCGATCTGCCGGTTGTCTTTCGGGGTGGGTCAGACGTGCTCATTCGCCCAACCGCGAGCGAGATCTCGCATGCGTTCGGGTTCGATCTGCTGCAAGATGGCGCCTCATGTGATGTTGTTGTGGTGGGCGCCGGGCCGGCTGGACTTGCGGCATCTGTCTACGCTGCCTCAGAAGGCCTCAGCGTGATTGCAATTGATTCCGGCAATCCGGGCGGACAGGCTGGGACCTCCTCCAAAATTGAAAACTATCTCGGCTTTCCAACCGGTGTATCCGGGCAAGAGCTGACAGACCGCGCCGTCATTCAGGCGCTGAAATTTGGCGTGAGCCTTACCGCGCCGGTCAAAGCTGCCGCGCTTGAGCGTGACGGCGAACGTTTCGCAATTGGTCTAACGGATGGTCGGCGGATCAGCGCGAAGGCTGTGGTGATCGCGACGGGCGCGCAATATCAACGCCTCCCGCTCGAGAACATTGAACGGTTCGAAGGGCGCGGCATCTATTATGGCGCCACGCCGATGGAAGCTCAGTTGTGTTCTGGGTCTGAAGTCGTGGTGGTCGGCGCTGGCAACTCTGCCGGGCAAGGCGCCGTCTTTCTCAGCAAGTCAGCCAGCAAAGTTCACGTCATGTATCGCCGCGCCAATATTCGCGATACGATGTCAGAATATCTCGTCAAACGCCTGGAAGAAACGCCAAACATCATCCTGCATCCCGAGACAGAGATATCGGCTTTGCACGGTATTGAGGGGGCGGATGAAAATGACGATCGCCTGGTCTCGATAAACCATACGAACCGTTCAAGTGGCGCAAGCGAAACATGCGATGCGCCCTTTGTGTTTCTCTTTGTCGGCGCAAAGCCGTTTACGCGTTGGCTTCCGGAAAACATGAAGTGCGATCAAACCGGATTCGTACGCACCGGCGCTGATTTGCAGAATATCGACCTGGTGAAAGCTGGATGGTCGCTAGAGCGCATGCCGAGCGAATATGAAACCAGTTGGCCGCGGGTCTATGCTGTTGGGGATGTACGAGCTGGATCAGTCAAGCGCGTCGCGTCCGCTGTGGGACAAGGGTCTGTCGTGGTCAGCCATATCCACCGCGCCATCGCAGAGTGATAATCTGATAAAGGCTTTTGCAGTGTAACACTTATCGCGTTTCAGACGCCCAGTGGCTTTCTACGCCGGAAGCCCCGCAGTGAGGTGCGAGACTTCCCCCCAACCGAGCGGGGTTTTCCGATCCAGTTCTCTCAGGTGTGCGTTCAGGGAGAGAGAAATCGAACTGGAACGGAATTCTGTTACTTTGCCGCTATTCGGGCGCGATGAAATTGATCACCAATCCTTTATCCAGCGACGCTTTAACGGTCATTTCAACACCGCCTGTTTGAAGCTGGACCCCGTCGCCTTCGACGCTCGCAAAGGCAGCGAGTGATAGGGCAGCAGCGACGAGCAGTCCGGTTCGGATCCCGCTTCTGATGGCCTTGCGTGTCATGGGAATACCCCTCTCTATCCTAATCTTGCCTGATCCCAGGTTACAGTTGTAACCTATTCCTTAGTTTTGTTCTAGATCTTGAAGAGCGGCTGCGGAATATTGAGCGCAGTGTCACCAGCGAAGAGTGGCGACTAAAAAAAGCGTTCAAGGATCTAGAACAAAACTAAGGATTGGGTTACAAGTGTAACCAGGGATCAGGTAAGTAAGGATAAGAAGGGGGAATTTCCCATGACTAGCAAGGCC
>JBCBGJ010000050.1:0-10413 GCA_038526925.1 Pseudomonadota bacterium | reverse complement strand
TCAACTCCGGTACGATGCAGGCCCACGTCGAAGGCAAACCGGCATTACCGATACAAATCGGAAATGCCGCGCGCGGCGCCATAATGGCCTGTGATCTTGCCGCGCAAGGCATGCCAGGACCGCATGACAGTCTGGAAGGTCCTTTTGGTTATTTCTCGCTATTTGAGGATGAGGC
Source organism: Pseudomonadota bacterium (assembly GCA_038526925.1). Classification (GTDB taxonomy): domain Bacteria; phylum Pseudomonadota; class Alphaproteobacteria; order Caulobacterales; family Hyphomonadaceae; genus Henriciella. The sequence goes on along the minus strand of JBCBGJ010000050.1, from coordinate 10,238 downwards.
TGATCCATCAGAGGTCATCGCGTCGCTCGGCCGTACCTGGCGCATTGGAGAGGTGAGCCACAAACCCTTTCCAACCGGCCGCGCGGCGCAAGGCGGTATTGTCCTGATGCAGAAGCTGAAGGCGGCAGGCGTGAACTCAGAAAACGTGGAAAAGATCACCCTAACAGCACCACCTTTGATACACAGGCTCGTGGGTCGACCGATCAAAGCGGAAATGGCCGTGAACTATGCGCGCCTGTGTTTCCAGTATTCTGGCGCGGTCGCCCTCACAAAAGGATCAGTTGGGCTCGAAGACTTTGCCGATGCCGCGCTCTCTAATCCCGAAATGCTGAAACTCGGCGAGCGCATCCAGGTTATCGACGATGGCGGATCCGATCCGGCCGCGTTTACACCGCAGATCGCGGTCGCAACGCTGAAAGATGGCCGCGAAGTACGCGCCGAAATCAACGCGCTTTATGGATCACCGGAAGATCCAATGACACGAGAGGCTCACCTCTCAAAATTCCGACGTTGTGTCGCTTTCGGATTTGGCGAGCAACGCCCGACAATAGAACAACAGCTCATCGAGCTCACAGACCAATTAGAGGAGGCTGAAGACGTCGCCGTCCTAAGCCGCCTCGCCGCTGGATTGGAGGCCTAATATGGCAGGACAGCACAACACATATTTCAATAGCGTCGACTGGGACGCCTTGCAAAGAGATCATCCCATCGGCGACGCCTTTTTGGATTTCGCCAAGAAGAGCCAAGACGAAATTCGGGCGCATCAAGAGACACTGTTTGCGCGCTGTATTGCCCGCGCGTGGGCCACTCCGTTTTACCAAAGACTTTGGGGGAATGCGGGGGTTGAGCCTGGCGATATTAAGGGTCTTGAGACCCTGCCGCAGCTGCCAGTGTTCGACAAAGCCGATATCATGGAGAGCATCGCACTAAACCCGCCTCTGGGGGACTTTGCAGGCTTCGAAGGCTATCCTGAAGGCCGACCGCCTGTGATCATGCACACCACCTCTGGCACAACCGGCACGCCGCAAGTCTTGCTCTTCGGCGCAAAAAGCCGGGAGGCACAGAACCTTTTGCTTGGGCGGCTCTATCGGTTCCAAGGCCTCAGACCAGACGATGTTGTTCACTCAGTGTATGGACACGGGATGATCAATGGCGGGCACTATGTGCGCGAAAGCGTTATCCATTGGACGAGTGCGATTTTTATGTCTGCAGGGACCGGCGTTGAAACACGCTCGGTGCGTCAGGTTGAGTTGATGCGAGACTTCGGCGCGACGGTGATTGTTGGGTTCGCCGACTATATCAAAAAACTCGCCCGCGTTGCGGTAGAGCAGGGCATCGACCCGCTTAAAGATCTCAAGATCCGCATGGTCTCCGGTCACTTGGGCCGCGAAGACAAACAAAGCCTGTCCGAGAGTTGGGGCGGCGTAGATTGCTTCGATTGGTACGGCGTTGGGGACACCGGCTGTATCGCCGGTGAAGGACCCGACCGCGACGGTCTTTATGTGATGGAAGACGCGCAGTTCCTAGAAGTCTGCGACATCGATACGGGCTCGCCGCTTGCCGATGGTGAGCAGGGCGACATGGTTTGCACCTGTTTGTACAAAGACGATCTCTATCCAATCATCCGGTTCAACACACACGACGTCACCAAAGTCAAAACGGGTCAGTCGTCGATCGGCGTAAACTTCAAACGTATCGAAGGTTTCTTGGGGCGGTCAGATAACATGGTGAAGATCCGCGGCATCAATATTTTCCCGCAGGCCATGGGGCCGCTTTTAGAAGAGGTCGACAGTTTTGCCGGGGAGTTCATCTGTAAGGCAGAACGTGACGCGGCTGGCCGGGATGAGTTCATTGTCTGCGCAGAAGTGAACGGTCCTGCATCAGAAACTGAGATGGCGAAGTACAAAGCCCTGCTAAAACAAAAGATCGGTATTGATTGCGGGGTCGAGCTGTCTGCACCTGGCGCGCTTGCTCACCTAACGCAGACTGAAGTGCGCCAAAAACCGATCCGTCTCATCGACCAGCGGTTCAAATAATGCGGCCGGATTATCGCCAAAGGATTGAAGCGTTCAATCCGCGTATCAATGCGTTCGTGGATGTAACGAACACGCCGTACGGTGACGAGCTCGCTTGGGCTGCGAAATCAAATATTGCCGTGAAAGGCCTACCACTCACGGCAGGATGTGAAGCCTATCGCTCGCGGATCCCGGAAACGGATGCAGACTGCATTCAACGCATTCTCGCATCGGGCGGGATGGTTCTCGGTACGGTGAATATGCACGAGGGCGCATTGGGGGCGACAACAGATAATGAAGCCTATGGGCGCACTACAAATCCATGGAGTTCAGATCATACGCCGGGTGGTTCGTCAGGAGGGTCAGGTGCCGCCGTCGCTGCCGGGCTGTGTGATGTCGCGCTGGGTACTGACACGATGGGCAGTGTGCGGATACCGGCGGCGTATTGCGGCGTGCAAGGACATAAACCAACTTATGGCTTAGTGCCGGAAGGCGGGGTCGTACCTCTTTCAACAACGCTGGATCATATTGGCCCGTTGGCTCGTGATGTCGAGACGCTCTGGCGTGCGATGCATACACTCGCAGAATGGGGAGATGTGCTCAGATTAGAGGCGAAGCCGCTTACAGGAATGCGCATCGGGATTTGGTCCGGAGCTGAAAGCGTAACGCTTACGCCTGCCGTCAAAACTGGGTTCGATGCGGTTCTGCAGAGCTTACGTGATGAAGGCGTTGAGTTGGTTCCAGTATCGCCTCCCAAATATGACTATTCACGGTCGCGCCGCGCGGGTTTGCTCGTGTCTGAGGTCGAAGGCGCTATGGAGCATGGCGTTTCGGCAGATGACCCGCGTCCTGACGGTCTCAGCGATACATTCTACGGTCTGCTACATTGGGGCACGCGTCAAACATCAGAAAAAGTCGACGCCGCCTATGCGCATATTGAGAGCGTCCATGAGGCCGCTGCTGAAGTATGGCAGTCAGTTGACTTCGTGATCGCGCCCACCGCGCCTCAAGAAGCGTTTCGCTTTACGGATGACGTCCCAGCCAACCAAGCAGACTTTACCGCTTGGGCAGATTTCGCGAAGCTTCCAGCCACGGCGCTTTATGCTGGGTTGAGTGCTGACCGGCTGCCGCTATCTGTCCAGCTTATCGGACCCGAAGGCCGCGACCTGGATGTCCTTCGCGCGGCTGCATCGCTTGAAGCAATCTTAGGAAAGCCGCCAATGCCACCTGGATTTGAGTGGTAGCTATTTGAATGTGAAGTTCGGAGCACGTTTTTCTAGGAACGCGCGGTAGCCGTCCTGAAAGTCTTCATTTGAAAAACCTTCGAGGAACAAGTTTGCGGCGTCTTCACTAGTATCGCTCCAGCCGGATTGTAAGCCTTTGATCATCCTCTTCGTTGCGCGGGTCGACCATTGCGAGATCGCAGCGATCTCGTTTGCAAAGTCGCGTCCTGCGTCGAGCGCTGTTCCATCAGCGACGAGGCGATCGATCAGTTTCATCTCTTTGGCCTCGGCGGCGAGGAAAATCCGGCCTGTAAACAGAATGTCTTTGGTCGCGCCCGGACCGATGGCTTGCAGTAAGCGTCGCGTATCTCCAGCGGGATAGACTAATCCGAGCTTGCCCGGTGTTACGCCGAATTTTGAGCGCGCGCTTGCAACTCTCAAATCGCACGCCATCGCCAGGCTCACCCCGCCGCCAACACATGCCCCTTCAATGGCGGCTATGGTTGGCTTCGGGCAGTTTTCGAGAGCGTTCAAGGCTGCTGCGATCGCATCGCCCGCCGCTTTTGCGCTCTCCTTTGTTGCGTAGGTGTCTTCGAATTCGGAGATATCGGCACCCGCCGCGAACGCTCCGGTATCACCGCCGTGGATGAGGAGCACTTTCGTATCAGGATCCATCACTGCCTGCGCAACGAGGTCTGGGATGGCGGCCCACATATCGACCGAGAGAGCGTTTCGCTTTTCGGGTTTATTCAGAATGATTTCAGAGAGCGGGGCGGCAACATTTAGTCGAATAGAGGCGGTCAAGGGGCATCCTCGGCAAAGGCTCCAATCGGAGCGGGTGCGCCTGTATTCGCAATTAAGGCCTTGCGACGCAAGAAGCGCTGGAACCCCGCGGGTCCCATCCGGCTGCCGCCCATGCCAGAAAGCTTGAAACTATGTTTCTCGGCTTCATGGAATAGAGCGGTGAGCGCGGCATCGTTCAATGAGACACCGCCTGCTTCAATTTGACGGCCGACATCCTCCGCCTCTTGGAGCGAGCCAGCGAACACGGCCGCTGAAAGCCCAAACTCTGTGTCGTTCGCGAGGCCGATCGCCTCTTCGATTGTCTCAAACGCCATGACAGGGAGGATCGGGCCAAACGTTTCGTCGCGCATCACGTCCATATCGTGATTAACGTCCGCGAGGATTGTTGGGAGCAACCACTTTCCGCCACCGTGATTCTCAACTCTTCCACCGGAAAGAATGCGAGCGCCTTTGGAGCTGGCATCGTCAATGTGAGCTTGAAGGGTCTCGGCTTGTTTTTCAAAGATAATCGGTCCGATATGGCCATTGCCAATATCTGGCCAGTTCAGCTGGACGTGTTTCGCTTTTGCTGTGAGCCGATCCAAGAAGGCGTCATGAATATCGCTCGCGACATAAATCCGTTCGATCGACTGACAGGCTTGTCCGGTAGAGAGCACCGATCCGCGCAAAGCTGCATCGGTCGCTTTTTCAATGTCGGCGCTGGCCGTCACGATCAGGGGGTCTTTGCCGCCAAGCTCTAGAAAGGCTGGGATCATGTTTCCTGCTGCTGCGGCGGCGACCTTTCTACCGGTTGCGACAGAGCCAGTGAAACAAACCGCATCGACTTGATCGATCAAAGCCGCGCCCGTCGCACCATCGCCTTGAACAAAGGTAAGAACATCCCGAAGACCAGCCTCCTCAATCGCGCGCATCAAAGGTTCAACGAAGCGCGGGGTCACTTCGGATGGTTTGATCATCACCGTGCAACCCGCCAACAGGGCGGGGATCGTATCGATCATGCTAAGCGTCAGCGGGAAATTCCACGGGCTGATGACACCAACGAGAGAATAGGGGACGAATTGCGGCGCGTGACGAATGGCTGGGTTCATACGCCCATCCGTCCAGCCGTCCGGAAGCAAATGAGGCGCCTGTGCCAGCCAACCATGGATCGCGCCAATCGCACCATCGACTTCGCGGCCCGCAATTTTTTTGCGGCCAGTATCGACACATAGCCGCTCCGCAATCGCGCCATGATGGCGTCCGATCGCGTCCGCGAGTTCACCCAGTTTTCCCATACGCCCGTCGAGGCCCAAAGCTTGCCAGTCTTGCCCAGCTGCCCGCAGGCGATTGGCTGCGCGCTCAATCTCATCCGGGAATGTCGCGTCGAACTGAAAATCGAGCTCACCGGTGCGCGGGTTTCGCGCGTTTAGCGTAGTCATGTTTAGCCGAGCCCCAAAGATCCAGGATTGACGATACCCTTTTCATCAACGGCGTTCTTAATCGCCTCGACAAGTTTCCAAGTCGATTCCTCGCGTCCCTCTTTGTAAGGGTAGGTACGGCCGATTTGGAAATGAGCGCCCGCATGCTTAGTGAAGACATTAAGAACAATTTGGCGGGCTTTTTCCACAACAGCTGTCGCCTTTGGATTTGCCTTGTGACGTTCGATCTTTTTCAGCCAGTCTTCACCAACTGTATGTTCATGGATTGGCCAAATCTCTTCGGGCCAGATGAAGACCGGCTCGATCAGGTAACCGGTCGTGCCGAGGCTTGTGATCAAGAATCCGGTGAGAATGTCATGGTTCTCGAGTTCTTCAGAAATCGTGTCGAAACCAGCTTCGATTTCGGCCCAGGTTTCTTTGCCTTCAGATACCGGCACGATCCCGTGTATCGGCACCCAGCGTTCGCCCTGGGGCCCTAGAATATTGTTCATTGGGCCAAACGGGTTTGCGCGAATGATCTTGGGAATTGAGTTCTCAATCTCTTTGCCGCCAAGTTTCGCAGCGATGTCTTTCAAGACCTGAATGTCTTCTTTGACGCCTTTCGCAGACCGCCCCTCTACACAGACGTGTAGCGAGTAGTCGACCTTGTCCATAAACCCACGCCCAGCGAGCGCCACTTTCGCTCCTTCACGGAGACCCTTCAAAAGCGACCCTTGGCTCTTCATCACATTGGTTAGTGCTTTGGCATCAGATACGAGGCTAGCCCGCGCGAGCCGGACTTTGGTCAGGTTCGGATCGAACCCAAAAATCTCACACGCAATGTCTTCGCGCATCATTTTCGCCATGGCGTCTGCACACGCGTCACGCGTCTCGAACTCGAAGCTTGCGGTCTCTTCGGCCTTTGGCAGCGGGATCAGGCGGAAAGTGGCTTCGGCTTTATATCCGAGTGCGCCCGCATCTCCGCAGAACAAGCCGGTAAGATCCGGTCCATAATAGCGCCAAAAGGGTTTACCATTCTTGGTGCCTGCCGTGCCCGTTCTGACGAGTGTTCCATCTGCAAGGATGACTGTAATCGACAAGAGGCTCTCGCCGGTTGTGCCATACTTGCCCGCGCCAAAGAATGCGTTGTTTTGCGAAAGGCCGCCGCCAATCGTGGAGCCTATACCAGAGAGTGGACCCCAGAAGGGCGTGCGGACCCCGTGTGGCTTGAGAGCCTCATAGAGCTGCGCCCAGGTCACGCCAGCCTGAACGGTGACATACATGTCGTCAGTATTGATTTCGACCATATTGTTGAGCTTGGACATGTCCAGAATGCCGACATTGTCGCGATCTGGCGTATATCCCTTGGTGTAGGAATATCCGCCGCCGCGAGGGTTCAGCGAAATGCCTTTCTCATGAGCGGCACGAATCGCGATCTGCATGTCTTCGATCGTTTCTGGTGTCGCAACGAAATCCGCCGTCGCACCTTTGGCCCAAATGTCTTGGCTCATAAACTCTCGAGAGGTTTGATCGTCTTTGAGACGGTCTTCTCCCAGTTGCTGTTTGAGAATTCCGGGGAGGACAGAAGCGGTTTTGAGATCGTCAGGCATGACAGAAAGTCTCCTAGAATGAAGTCGGCGTCCAGAGGCCGAGAAAAGCAGCGATAAGAAGAAGTGCCCAAATGCCTGTGACCAGGGGACGGGCGCGATTGAGAGTTGCGGCGAGATCAGCCTCGGCAGTTGTGGCATCAGGACCAGAGAGCCCCATCAAGGCCGGACCGAGCGGTTTTAAGACTGTGCGAATAAACAGGCCCAGCAAGATACATCCAACCAAAGCGAGAAGTTTGAGTGCCAAGAAGAGGGGGAGCGCTATCGATCCCGCCAATCCAAGGATCGCCCACCCGCTGAGGGCAAGCACCAGCGCCCAACGTATCCCGAGATCCAGTTTGCGGAGCGTATCCGATCCGCCGCCGTGTTTGAGATGCAACTGCCAAGCGAGTGCCAACCACGCGAGTGACGCGAGTGTGATCCCGATCGCAATAGGCCATCCGAGAGCTAACCAGCCTTTGCTTTGTGCCAACAATAGGCCGGTTGGTAATGCGAGTATGAGGGCGGTGCGTGGGGCCATGTCCACATCGCCCACGATTTTCGCGGCCATGAGGCGGCGGTCGGCGGTTACGTTCGGCTGTGTCAGGAAGCGGCTCGTATAGAACGCGCCCAAGTCCCCGCCTAACCAATAAACGAAGACGAGTGTGTGAATGAGTGCGAATAGGGCCTGATCGAGCACGCCATTTCCTCCAGATTTAAAAGATATATCATTTAAATCTGCGCTGGCGAGGGTCAGATTGTCACTTTTCAGTGGTCCAGTCTGTTTCGGCGGCATTATTGCGGTTTAGGCGCATGTGATACTCAAACCGATCGGCGCGGTAATGCGCGGTGATATCCTGGACAGGGCGACCTTTGACATCCTTCATAATCCGGTGAATACGAAGTAATGGCGATCCTGGCGCAACACCTAAATTGGCCGCAACCGCCGGTTCAGCCGCAGTCGCCGTGATCGTTTGTTCGGCCTCAACTGGAGCATGTCCCGCTTGTTCGAGAAGTTTGATCAAGGATTCCGATGCGAGCTGTGCATCGTCATACCCGTCAGAGATCTCATACGGAATGTAGGTGACAAGATAAGAAAACGGTTCGCCGTCCAGACGCCTTAAGCGCACGATCCGTTGAACACTTTTGCCGCTCTTCAAATCGAGCGCTTCGCAGATTGCGGGGCTGGCTGTGCCAATCGTGCAATCGAGCAATTGCACTTCAGTCTCGATTCCCATCCGGGTGAGGCCATCAATCATGGTTTCGAAGCTGCCTTTGACCGTTGGCGCCGCGACATCATAGATGACCACGGTTCCAATGCCACGTTGGCGACGGACGAGGCCTGCGACCGCGAGTTCATTCATCGCCCGCTTGACGGTAATTCGAGACACGCCGAGGGCTTGGGTCAGGTCTTGCTCGGCGGGCAGGCGATCATTCAGCGCCATCGTGCCGTCCATAATCCGAGCGCGCAGCAAATCATAAATTTGTTGGTAAAGCGGGACACTCGCCGATTCATCAATATCAGCAGGCGTAAACTTCATCGATCCGGTGTCAGGCATGGCGCTTTTCCGTGTTGGTCATGTTCGATTTACCGCTCACCGCAGCAAACTCCAAGCCAAAGACGCAATTGTATCCGCTTTGGCATGATTTTGATTGCACCTTTCTACGGATTAATCATAAAAGATATATCAATTGATTTTGGAGAATTCGATGATCCGGACGCTTTCGGCAATCAGTGCAGTCGTTATTTTATCAGGAACAGCGGCCTTCGCTGATCACCACAGCGAAACCCCAAGTGAAACCCCTGAGGCTTTAAAAGCTTGGGTTGATGCACGCGCGGGAACAGGCGACGCTGTTCATTGGATTTCTGAAGGGGGCGTCTACGCTTATCCGTCCGGTGAATTGCTGTTTGGGATGATTGGATTTGATAGCTCGACGGTCATTTGGCCAGAAGAGCCAGGCGATAAAGTCATCCATCTCACGCGGAAGACTTTCACCTACACGGATCCAGAAACCGGTGAAGTGCTAACAGAATACAATGGTCAGGAGATCACGCCGATCGCCTATCCTTATCAGCTGATCGAGTATCGTTACGAGAATGGCCGAATCTATGGCGATGTTACACAGGGCACCGGTGACCGTGTACGCAAAATCATTTCCGAAGACGGGATCGCAGCGCGCAAAATGGGCGATACCTGGGCGTTTACCGCTGCCGTATTTCTAGATTTCCCGCTTCCGAATGGCACACAGTACGAAGCGTGGGAAAATTATGACTTCTTCATCCATCCCGAAGGCGCGGTTGAGGAACCTCACCAGATGAGTTGGCAGCGCTATGGCTCACTTCCAGCTTGGGCGGGCGGTGAGAAGGCGATTTATCACCTGCTCAACCACCGCGTTGAAAGTCATGAGGAATTCCCGCCGCAGCTTCTTGCGTGGGCTCAGGAAAACAAGCTGGAATGGCTCTCGCCACCGAAAGACCTCGCAGAGATTGAGGCCATTCAGAATGAAGATGAAACGGCTGGGTTTAGCGACTAGCCGATGGTCGGGCGATCGAGCTCAATCAGCTCATACCAGGTCGCCATATAGCCGCCGACACCGCCTTGGACGAAGATGAAATCGTCCTTAGTGACCCACATGTCGTAGGAGGGATGTTGCGTCCCGCCCATGCCGGGACCTTCATCATCGACATAGCGAAAGTGGAAGCAGTCAAACGTGCCCGCTTCCACGGTGACCGTTTCATCGCCGACATATTCCAGGCCTATATTCACCTCCGATACGATAGGCGGCGTTGCCCCGCGATGATCTGGTGACGGAAGGAAGACCCGCACATTCCGGCGTGTTGGTCCGTTTGAGCGGTCAATGACGCGGCACATTTGTGCGTCACCTATAATTGGGTGCGTTCCAAAGCCGTCAAAAGGGCCCTCGGTTTCGGTCCGCTGTGAGAGGCGGCCGATAGATGGCCCATAGCTTTCACACTCAATGTTGCCGGATCGGTTTTCGTCGAGATTGAACTTAAACCAGCCGCTTCCCATGAATTCGTCCCCAATCGTCAGGCGGACATGGCAATCCATCGGATTGAAATTCTCGTCAGTGGAATAAACGATGTCGCGCATCACGGTTGGGTCGGGATCATGGATCTCACAATGCGCGCGAACTGTCATTTTGCCGTCGCTATGATGCGTGATGTTAAAAATCTCATCGCCGCGTACTTGG
>JBCBGJ010000049.1:6655-10458 GCA_038526925.1 Pseudomonadota bacterium | reverse complement strand
CAAAACAGCTGAGGTTCGTCGTAGGTGCAATGGTCGGGAAAGATCGGTTCGAGCGCCGCATTGCCGTCTACGGTCGGATCGGGATTGGTCATATTTTGCTGGGGATCGATCATCTGCTCTTCGTGCTCGGCCTGATCTATATCGCCCGCACCCCCGGTATGCTGCTCAAGACGATTACCGCGTTCACCATCGCCCATAGCCTCACTCTGGCGGCCGTCACGTTTGGCTGGATCGGCGTGCCGGAGACTTTCGTGAGCGCCATGATCGCCTTGTCGATCGTCTATATCGGCGTCGAGATCATCAACCTCCGCGCCGGGCGGAGCACATTCACGCTTCGACATCCCTGGGCGGTATCATTCTTCTTTGGCCTTCTCCACGGATTTGGTTTTGCCAACGCATTGATCTCGCTCGGCCTTCCAGTCAGCGCTGTGCCTTGGGCGCTGGTCGCCTTCAATCTCGGCGTCGAGATTGGCCAAATCGCATTCGTTTTAATTGTTCTAGCCCTTGGTTGGGCCCTGCGATCGATGCGCGTAAGCTTGTCTAACCAGGGGCCGGCCTTCGCCGCCTATACCATTGGCAGCCTCGGGGCCTTCTGGTTTTTTCAACGGATAGAAGTGCTTTTAATCTTATGACCCACACTCGCAAACTCGCCACGGCCTTGATCTTCGCCAGCTGCGCCGCGGGCATAGCCCACGCCCATAGCTCCGAAGGAGTCGCAGGCGGCCTGGAAAGCGGTCTCCTGCATCCGATCATGGGGCCAGACCATTTGGTGGCCATGGTCGCCGTCGGGCTGTGGGGGGCGCAACTCGGTCGTCCACTGATCTACGCGCTTCCGATCGCTTTTCCATTGATGATGGTTATGGGAGGGCTTCTCGGATTGACAGACTTTCCGCTTCCCGCCGTAGAGATTGGCATCGCCGCCTCAGCCGTCGTGCTTGGTCTACTCGCAACTCTGGCGGTTAGAGTGCCAACGGCGTTGGCGGTCGCAATCGTCGCGGCGTTTGCCATCTTTCACGGGTACGCCCACGGGCAGGAACTGCCTGAGGCGGCAAGCCCGATCTCCTATGGCATCGGCTTTGTGATCTCGACTGGACTGCTGCATGCGGCGGGCATCGTAATTGGCCTGCTAAATGATTGGAAATCCGCGGGTCCCTGGCTGGTCCGCGGCTGTGGTGGGATCGTCGCGCTTGTCGGGTTGTATTATCTCGTCGGTGCCGTTGGCCTTGCTTAGGTCTGTTGCGAAACCCCTTGCGGCGGCTCTGGTTGTTGGCCTGGTTGCCCAGCCTGCTCATGCGCACTTAGTCGGCGTCGAATTCGGCGATTTCTATGCGGGCGCCTTGCACGTTCTCAGCGCGCCAGAACACGCGGCGGCCATGGTGGGGCTTGCGCTCCTGGCAGCGTTCCATCCGCGTGAGGCTTCCCGCTGGATCCTGCTTGGCGTACCGGCTGGGCTCATCGCCGGTGTGGCGCTCGCCGCTTTCACACCGTTCGAGATCGCGATGGAGCCAGCCATTGCCCTAACGCTTATCCTTGCCGGACTGGTTGGGATTGCCGCACGCCCCCTGCCTGCAGCTATCCTCGCAACATTTGGCGGCGCGGTGGCCGTGGTCCATGGCTTCATCAATGCGGTCTCAGCCCGGGAGGTCAGTGTTGACTGGCTGCTATATGGCGGCGGGATCGTTGCGACCTCTTCGGTACTCATAATCCTTCTCATCGCAGCAGTGGCCACCCTTGCCGAGATGGCGGATTGGGTACAGATCGCAGCCCGCGCGGTCAGCAGCTGGATTACAGCGATTGGTGTCATGTACCTGGCGGTATCACTCATCGCCTAAGCTATCGAAATGATAGGCGATAGCCCCAGCTATCGATCCGCTCCGGAATGGCGTTAAACGCCAAAGACATTCGTCCATCGACCGGGCTTGGCGGGACTTCGTGCATCAAATAGCTGGGAAACAGGATCACATCACCAGCTGACATTTCTGGCGCCCGGAAAACCGGTGCATTGTATTCATTTACCGTTGTGTTCTCATTCATATTGTCCATGACAAATCCAGATGCGCCGGAACTGCGATGGAACATCGTCGCCGAGACACCCGCAATGTCCGTCAGATAGAGCACCCCTGATATAAAGCTGTTCGCGTGGTTATGGAGTTTCTGAGACCCGTCTTTCGCCATGCGGTTCATCCAGATTTCCTTGATGCCCCATTTCAATGTCTCGCCGAGCATCGTCGCTCCGTAACGTTGAACGGGACCGGCAACCCGTTCGCAAACCACTTGAAAGTTTGGATGAGTATGCGGACTGGTCACCGGTGTATGCTGCAATAGGGCGGTACGATTGTTGGCGCCCGTTTCTGATACGTTGAATTGCTCAATCAGGGCCTTCACCAAGACGGCGTCGACAACACCGCGGCACACCATGATCGGCGTTGGAAAGATCCCAAGGATCTCATCACTGGACGTGTCCGGCGCTTTTGCCATGGTCTTCACCTTCGAATCGTTGCGGCTCTAATTATCCGAACCTTCAACGCCACGCGTCGGCGCATGTGCCGACATGGCAATGCGGTCGCGAGTTCTCTCTCGAGGGTCGATGTAGCGCGCGTCGGGCTCTACAACAGCCTCCATGAGGCGCATTTCCAGCTTTCGCCCGTCTGGACCTACGGCGTTACGCCGCGCCTGGAGCACACCCTTAACACGCAATCGGGAGCGGAAACTGAAATTCATCTCATCCAAATCGCCAAGAACCAGCAAGAAGGGAATCACGTCGTCGTTCTCGTCCTCCGGTGGCTCGCAATAGGGGCAGGTCTCGCTTGGCAGGCCAACAAGGACGCGGAACGGAAATGATTGCGGCGGCGTGAGATAGCCGACAATCTCTATTTCAGATCCAGAAAGATCAATGGCCTGGTCACTTGGGTTCAAGCCCGTGAAAAGATCCCGGAATTGGACGCGAACCGGACGCTCGGTCGCCGTCACCATGGCGGACTTGTCTGAAGATCCGGCCACCTCATCCCTCGCGTTGGAGCCAGACGCTGGAACACAGGCACAAAGTCCAACCGATAGCAGAAGTCCCGCGACCACACCGCGATACCCAAAAGGCACAACGTATCCCTCCACTCTTCGCCGCGTTCATATCAGCCGCCGTTTTCCTGTCCAGAACAATGTGGGCGGACGCGTGATGCGACCGATTTGCCTTTCGACAAGGCGCGAATTTGTCGTTTCCCAATAGCCACACCTGTCGCCAAGTTTAGATGCTCGCCCGGGCTTAGCGAGAATCGCAGAGCAATAAAAGCAATAAAAAACAGACCACTAGATCAACGTCATAATTTCTTCGCCGTTTCGTCAAGAAACCTTTTCTTGGCGATTTGGGCGCGCGCGCATAGCGCCCTGCATGGATTTCAAACGCAAGAGGGGCTCATCATGCGCATCCCATTTCTCAAAACCAGCTTAATTCTAAGCACAGCATTGCTAACCGCGCCGCTTATGACGGCGCAAACAACAGCGGAGGATGAAGAAGCCCGCCAGGAGACTATCGTTGTCACCGGCACGCCGATCCGTGACAGTCAGATTGCGGCCCTCGCGGCGAAGCGCAACGCGGATAACATTCTAGACGTTGTTGCTGCCGACACAATTGGCCGTTTCCCAGACGCGACGCTCGCGGCGTCACTGACACGCATCCCCGGTCTCGCTGTTGAGAGCGACCAAGGTGAAGCGCGCTTCCTGAACTTCCGTGGCGGTCGTTTCCGTTACACCACAATTTCTTTCGATGACATTCTCGTTCCTGGCGCGGATGATGGCCGGATCCCACG
>JBCBGJ010000049.1:0-6645 GCA_038526925.1 Pseudomonadota bacterium | reverse complement strand
AGCATCGAAAGCAATCACGCCGGCAACGCCAGGCGGCGCCTTGCTGGGTCACATTAATATCGAAACCTATAGCCCCTTCGATAAAGAAGGCTTTGGGTTCGCCGGCACCTATGCGCGCGGTGAACGGACTTTGCGTGACGCGGATCTTGAGCGCTACGGTCTGCGGGCATCCTATTCGAACGAACAATTCGGTGTGCTGGCTTTTGCCTCTTCCGATGAGCGCGGACGGATCGTCGACAACCGCGAATACGGTATCGATCCCGAAGCCGGAACACTCGATAATCTCGATTTCCGTCAATATGGCGGCGAGCGCGAGACCTACTCGTACGGAGGTAAAGTTGAGTTTCTTCCGGAGAGCGACGCGATCGATCGCGTGTTCGCTTCGACGCTCTATTACGAGTTCGGCGACAATGAATTGCGTAACCAATTCGACTTCGACTTCGGTGACTTGCCCGGCAGCACACCCAACGTGCCACTTGGCACATCCGGGATTGTGACAGGCGTAGAAGCCAGAGCTCTTTCGCAGTCCGGCCGATATGAGACGGCGACCTTCACCAACACAATCGGTGCCGATCTGAATATTGGCGAGTGGATCATGGAGCCTCGCCTCACCTATTCAGAAAGCACCAATTATGGCTGGCTGCCGCTTGGATTCTGGACAGCTACCACTGGGTTCGATGCGTTTTACGACATCACAGACATTAATGATCCAGCTCTGATCCCTTATGCCCCCGGCACAACAACCCCGATAAATCTGTTCGATGATCTCTCATACGACAATCCCTCGAACTTTTTGTTCAATCTGTTGATCGACGACACTACGATTGAGCAGGTCCTGCTGCAAAACGATGTCACGCGCGAAATGACACTGTTTGGCCGCGACACGGAAGTCAAATTCGGTGCAGCCTATGATAAACGCGAAGTTTCCGGCACAGGCGACGCACGGGAGATTATCGCCGGAGATGCTTTGACCGTTAACATCAGCGATTTTGTTACAACAGAGCTTTGGGAACAGGATTTCGACAATACTATCCCAGCTTACTACTTTCGCAATGAAGCCCTGGTTGCTGCGTCGGGTGTTACACCTCCGACTGTCCCAACCCCAGATGAGATCATCGAACTCGAAGAAGATCTGATCAGCGTTTATGCGCAGGCGAAGACTGATTTTGATTGGGGTAATGTGGTCTACGGCGTTCGCGTGGAATCAACAGATTTCTCAACCGAAGGCATTACCTTGGATATGGCGGGTTCAGATGCAACGCAAACGCTCTCAAATGACTATTTGAACGTCTTGCCGAGTGTCCATGTCAACATCGACCTGAGCGACGATGTAAAGCTTCGCTTCTCAGGAACGACCGGCATCAGCCGACCGAACTATGCAGAGCTCCGTGCGTCACAAGACATCGATCCAATTGAGCGAGAGCTTTCCGGTGGTAACCCCTTCCTGGACCCTGAAGAATCGATTGGTTTCGACGCGTCGCTCGAATGGTATTTCGACGAGGCCAGCATCCTCTCCGTCGGAGCGTTCTATCGCAGCATCGACAATGTGATCTATGAAGGCGCCACTCTTGTGGACGGATCTCAATTCTCCGATTTCTTCAATCCAGGTGAGCAGGTTCTCGCCAGCACCTTCTTGAACGGTGAAGACGGGGAACTCTCCGGCTTGGAGATCAATTTCCTTGGCCAAGCTACTTTCTTGCCAGAACCGTTTGATGGGTTTGGTGTGTCGGGCAATGCAACCTTCCTTGACAGTGAGTTCTTCGCGCCGACCGCGAATGGCGGTCAGGGCGAAACGCTGGCCATCCCAGGAACCTCGGAGCTGATCTACAATGCTTCGATTTTCTATGAAAAGTTTGGCCTGTCCGCGCGTCTCGCCTATCAGTATCGCGACGAATGGTTGACCACGACAGAAGCCGGTCCTGGCGAGCCGCTCTTCTGGGGTGAAACTGAACGCGTTGATGCTAAGATCCAGTACGAACTGCCCTTTGAGTTTGGCGGTGGCACAACTGTTGTCTTCGCAGAAGCCAATAATCTTAGTGACTTCAAAGATGAGCGTTATGTTGGTGAGCCGCAATTTGCCGACCAAATTGAAGGCTATGGTCGCTTCTTCATGTTCGGGATCAGCTACGACTACTAATATCCGTATCTAAATGGGGTCGGCGAAAGATCATTCATATTAATGTGTCGTTCGCCGCCCTCAATTCATAGACGTCGTGTGGCGCGCCCAGTGACCGTCGCACCCGCACTAAAGTCCACCAAGGGAGGTCTGTATGTCCATGTTTCATATTCGGTTTGGCGTTTTGGTTTCATCGCTCGGTTTGCTTGCCGCCTGTGGTAAGAGCACGCCTGTACAAGAGCCAAAGCCAACCGCAACCGTATTGAGCGCTGAAGTGACCCACGGCGAAACGGCAAACGATTACCGCATCGCCTGGGAAACCGAACCGAGTGACGCGGCGGTGACGATTGAGTGGTCGGACACGCCAACGTTTGAACCTGGCAGCGGTGTGGCGATTGACGTGAACGCGGGCGCGTCTGAACTCTCATGGACGGCCGATGGCGAGCCCCAGCGACGTTACTTCTCCATCACACCCGAAAACGGTGAATCGGTCCTAGTCGCCGCTCGGTTGCTGCCCCTCGAGGGCGGACGCAACTTCCGCGACCTTGGCGGGTACGAAACTGAAGATGGCCGCATGGTGAAATGGGGTCATGTTTTTAGGTCAGGCAGAATGTCAGCTCTAACAGACAATGATTACGACTATCTCGCAGACCTTGGCATTACGACGATTTGCGATTTTCGCGATTCAGATGAACGCGTCGAAGACCCGACCGTCTGGGCGGCAGGCGACATTGACTATCAAGTTTTCACAGACGCCCCAGAGAGCGACCCGAGTGAGAACTCGATGTTCACTGCTCTGCTTGACCCAAATTCAACTCCGGAAGACGTCAAGAATTCGATGGCGGAAGGATATTGGGAGATCGCATTTGGTGAAGCAGAAGGCTACACCAAAATGTTCGATGATCTTGCTGCTGGGCGTATTCCGCTCGCCTTCAACTGTTCGGCCGGAAAAGACCGAGCTGGCACCGCAGCCGCCCTTATTCTGACGGCGCTTGGGGTCCCACGTGAGACCGTGGTGCACGATTATTCGCTTTCGGACGACTATGTGGACTATATGGGCGAATTCTTGGGGCCCGAAGCACAGGCCGCGGCGGCGGAAAATCCCGACTCTCCTTATGGGTTCTTGTTCCAGTTGCCACCCGAAAAAGTTGCGCCCCTTATGGCCTCTCATCCGATCTATATCGAATCGACATTTGCAAAGCTCGAAAATGATTATGGCTCAGCGCTCGCATTCATTCAGTCAGAATTGGATGTAACGGACACCGAACTTGAACAAATCCGAACCCGTCTCTTGCGATAGATCAGATTGACGGCGGCACCATGCAAGTAAGAATGGCTCCCAATGGCGAGGTATCACGCGTTTCGCTCGCAGTATTGAAATCGCTTCGACCTTTGCGCGTTTGGCGGCTGCGACTGCGCCAACACTCGCAAACAGCAAAGAGGATATTTCGATGTCGCCAAACGAATTCGTTCGAGACTATGAGCGCGCCTTAGCGACCCAAACCTGGGAAGCTGTTCGTCCTTTGATTCATCAAAACGCAACAGTGACTTTTTCGAATGGCGCGGTTCACAAAGGTAAGACAACCGTGAGGATCGCTTACGAGAACAACTTTGAAAAGATTAAGAACGAGACCTACACTATTTCCAACGTTCATTGGGTATTAGAGACCGAGAATAGTGCGACCTACACATTCGATTTTCAGTGGGTGGGATTGATCAATGGAAAAGCGGCGTCCGGCGCTGGCCGCGGCACTGCCGTGTTAGTTCGCATGCAGGATAAATGGCAGTTGATCGCAGAACACTTGGGTCCTTGCCCAAAACATAGCTGACGGAATCGGGGGCCTGGACTGCGAGTGACAATTCAATCGAAAGCGATTCTTGGATCGTAAAACTTCTATGGTGCCTGGACCGGCCCGTGTTACAAAGCCAGAGAGATTCCCTGTGTATTCAACACACAGCGGTGCGGCGGAGACCGTTCTCAAGCTCCTTTTAACGTTTCCTAAGAGCGTATAGCTTGAGCGGTTTAACGATGTAACCTCACCCTAATTAAGACAATCATTTAATGTCCGGAATTAGGAATAAGCATCACCTTCACCAGACGAAAATCACTAAGTCTTTTGCCCGTTCTGGCCTCCAAATTGCGTGTAGTGCCGCATGGATGTGGAGAAGAATTCAGGGCCAATAACTCGTCTTTCGCTGTTACAAGCGGGGAAGCGAGGGAACGATCGGTTGCTCTTTGGGCGCCCGACAAAGTCACTTCGCGCGTCTGAAAAGCCGGAAGAATTACGTTTCAAACCTCTACAAGTCTTCGGCTTTGCTCGCTGGCGCGGTGACCAATACGGCACCCAATCTTGGCGCGTAGTTGTCGCACAGGCGGGTCAACCGGGAGAAAGGCTAACCCGAATTCCCAGCGTCACACCTGGTGCGCATTTATTGCTCCATGCTTTCGGAAAAACGAGATTAAAACGTGCGCTTCGCATGATTGATATGCTCTCCGAAGCGCACGTTTTGCATGAGATCGCTCCGGCCTACTGGCGTCATGTTCACCTGCAAATTTCTAAGAACGAAAAGCCCGAGCCTTACGATCCCAAGGTATTCGAAGCGCTTGCGCGGGCGAGGTCAGTCTCATGACCTGGAACTGTCTTTTGCGAGTTGGAGTACTGGAAAAGACAAAGGGCGGAGTAACGCAAGATAAAAGCAACTGTGTCCAAGAGACACAGATTGCCAATGGGGATGGGGCTTTGACGCGAGTCATGTCGTTCAACTGCACGACTCGCTCAAATCTCTGGATCGCCTGTCATCATTGCAAATACGCACGAGTCGGATTTCGCGATGCCTTGGTGCACAATTGGCGCCATCTCGTCCGGCCTCTCAACACTGACGGGCGTTTACACAGCGCCACATGGTGCATGCCATGAGCAGAGATGGCGACTTTGATTTTCAGCCAAAGCTCGGACGCATCCGCTCACAAAGCAGCTTCAAACCGAAGGGCATGAAGGCTTACCTGAAGGGCGCGCGTAAGCGTTCAAACAACACTGGCGGTGGTGGCCGATCCACCGCGTTTGCAGGAGCGCGCCGCGTGATGATCAAAGCGCGCGTTCATCGCTTGTCCGGAAGTGGAGCAGGAACGCAGCGAGCCCACATTTCATATTTAGAAAGAGACGGTGCGGGTAAGGACAAAGAGCCCGCAGAATTCTACGACGATGTGAGCGACGGAATTGATGGACAAGATTGGCTCAAGGAGCATGCTAATGATCGTCACCATTTCAGGTTCATCGTATCACCAGAAGATGGTGAGAAGCTGCAAGAGCTAAAGCCCTTCATTCGCGACCTGGTGTCTCAGATGGAAATCGATCTTGAAACCAAGCTCGATTGGGTCGCGGTCGATCACTACAATACCGAGCATCCACACACGCATATTGTGATGAGCGGGAAGCGCGATGACGGCAAAGACCTCGTTATATCAAAAGACTATCTCTCACATGGGATGCGCGAACGCGGTAGCGCGTTTCTTACCCGAGAACTTGGCTTGCAAACCGAAGCTGAACTGACCGCCAAACTCGAGCGAGAAACCGCGCTCAGAAAAGTCACGCGGATGGACCGCATCTTGATGCGGGAGATGGATCGCAATGGCGGGATCAATTTGGACAACCTAAGACGCAATCGTCCGCACTATCAAAAGCGGTTGAACACGCTCAGGAGTATGGGACTTGCGCGTCATCAGTCTGGTGGAATCTGGAGCGTGGACGATCAGCTTGATGCTGCCCTCAACGCATTAGAGAAATCTGACACAATAGCCGTAAGAATTGAGCGAGCTGTTCGAACCGCCGGACTGGATCGGATCAGTGCCCACGAGCAAGGCCCGTTCAAGTATGGTGACGCGGTGCACGGACGCCTTCTGAAAGTTGGATACCAGGATGAGCTCCTGGATCGGCGATACGCCATTGTGGATGGATTAGATGGACGCGTGCATCACTTCAATCTCGGAACCAGCTATCCAAAAGATCTAAAGCCAGGCGATATGCTCGAGATCAAACCGCGGTCTCCCGGGGCACTCGGAATGGATCAAACGATCGCGGACGTGGCTGCTCAAAACCGCGGGATCTATAGCCTCGCAAAGCACAAGCAATCTAATCCCAAAGTTAGCGCGAAACACTTAGCGATGATCAACAACCGCATCGCGGCCTTGGAGCGTGCGGGGCTCGTCCAGCAGTTTCATGAGGATGCCTATTCGATCGGGTCGGACTTCATTGACCGCGTGGATGAGCATTTCGCGAAAGCGGCGAAGCGTTCTCCCAACATCGTCCGCAAGGTGGAGGGAAGAGCATTTGAAACCCAGGTCCGCGCGTTCGGTGAAACCTGGCTAGATCAGCAGTTAGCCGGGCAAGCGGTTGAACCAATTGGTGGTGCCGGCCTGGGCGGAGATGTTCGAACCGCGATGGATGAGCGTATGAAGCGTCATTTCCAGCGCGGGATTGTGAGCGATCGAGAAGCTGCAGATGCTCATCAGTGAGCTCTTTAGCATCTCG
>JBCBGJ010000048.1:0-10491 GCA_038526925.1 Pseudomonadota bacterium | reverse complement strand
CCAGGCGCTGAACACAGTCGACTCACACGGCGCTGCGCATCTTCATTTGGAAGATGTTGCGGTCAGTGAAGACCACGTGATTGGCGCGGTCGATGCGGGATGGGAAATCCTCGAACCTGCGCTTGATCGTGGGCGCATCGCGCTTGCCGCAGAAGCGCTCGGCAGCGCGCAAGCGGCGTTCGACATGACGCTCGAATATTTGCAGACCCGCAAACAGTTCGGACAGCTGATCGGCTCGTTCCAAAGCCTGCAGCACCGCGCCGCAAAAGTGTTCACAGAGCTGGAACTGACCCGCTCTTGCATCGCGGCGGCTCTGTCTGGCGTCGACGAGAACCGCAATGATATTGCGGAACTGGCGAGTCTGGCAAAAGCCAAAGCCTCGGATCTGATCCATCTCGTCTCGAATGAGACGGTGCAGTTCCATGGCGGGATTGGCATGACGGACGCCCATGATAGCGGCCTCTACATGAAGCGCGCCCGCGTTCAGGAAGCCCTGCTGGGCGGCGCAAGCTATCATCGTGATCGCTATGCGAAACTGAACGGCTTCTAAAGCTGAGCATTGACCGGAAAACCCGGACCCGAATAGGCTCTCCTCAAAGATTTGAGGGGAGCCTTTTTTGATCCGCTTTATTCCATTTCTGATCGTGATCGCGCTGCTGGGGCTGAGCCTTTGGGGCGCGCAATCAATGACCTGGCTCTATGGCCTTTCCGCCATACTAGCTGGACTGGTTCTGGTTGGCCTGTTCGACCTGGTTCAAAAGCGCCACACACTGCTGCGCAATTTCCCTTTGCTGGGCCGCCTACGCGGGGTCGCGGCGCAGCTTCGTCCTTTCTTCCGCTCCTATATCGTTGAGAGCCAAACCGAAGGCCGTCCGTTCAATCATGAAGAGCGCGATATGGTCTATAACCGCGCCCGAAATGTCTCCTCCGTTGAGCCCTTTGGCAGCCATCTCGACATTCAGTCGCCGCCCTATGAATGGCTCGCCCATTCGGTCGCCGCGATCCACCCAGAAGAGACAGACCCGCGCGTCTTAGTTGGCGCACCTGGCACCGCGAAACCCTATTCAGCGAGCGTTCTAAACATCTCCGCGATGAGCTTTGGCTCCCTCGGCGCCCACGCCATTGAGGCGCTCAATCGCGGCGCGGCGAAAGGCGACTTCTTCCATGATAGCGGCGAAGGCGGCGTCTCACGCTATCACAAAGCTGGCGGCGGCGATCTAGTTTGGGAACTCGGGTCCGGCTATTTTGGATGCCGCGCCAAGGATGGCGGATTTGATCCGGTTCAGTTCGAAGAGACTGCCAAACTCGACCAAGTTAAAATGATTGAGATCAAACTCAGCCAAGGCGCAAAGCCTGGCCATGGCGGGGTACTCCCAGGCGCTAAAGTAACGCCAGAGATTGCTGAGGCGCGCGGCATTCCAGTTGGCCAGACTTGTTATTCCCCGCCGCATCATACCGCCTTCGACAGCCCAAAAGGCCTGCTCGACTACATCGACCAGTTGCGCGAGCTGAGCGGCGGCAAACCGGTTGGGTTTAAGCTCTGTATCGGCAATCGCTGGGAATTTCTGGCGATCTGTAAAGCCATGGTGGAAACCGGCCAGCGGGCCGATTTCATCGTCATTGACGGCGCAGAGGGTGGCACCGGCGCCGCGCCCGCAGAGTTCTTGGATCATGTCGGAACGCCGCTTCGCCAGGGCTTAGTATTCGCCCGCAATGCGCTGGTCGGTTGCGGCTTAAAGGATGACATCAAACTCGCGGCCAGCGGGAAGCAATTGTCGGCGTTCAATATGGCCGCCTCCTTGGCGCTTGGGGCGGATTGGATCAATTCGGCGCGCGGCTTTATGTTCGCTTTGGGCTGCGTGCAGTCGCTGAAATGCCATAAGAATACCTGTCCGACCGGAATTGCCACTTCGGACCTCGGGCGGCAACGCGGACTGGTGGTCCCGGACAAAGCTGAACGGGTGTATCACTATCACAAGAATACGGTCGCAGCGCTCATGGAGGTGGTCGGCGCCGCGGGGTGTCAGCACCCGTCCGAGCTGGCACCCCATCACATCATCCACCGCGTCACCGAAGACGAGGCCCTGCCCGCGCATCTCGCCTATGAGCTTGTTGCTAAAGGCGAGCTCTTAGACGCAGCCCAGAATACTGGGCTCGCTGAGGTCTGGAACATGGCGCAAGCGAGCAGTTTCTCACCCGCTTAAGGCTCTAACCTTTAAACCATCGTCGATTGTGCCGGGAGGTCCTCATAAGGATCGGTAATCCCGGCATTCTCGCGTCGCCGGATCATGTCACTGACAACAAAGGCGCCAACCATTTTCCCGATCACAAAGACGATCCAATTGGCAAGTGTAAGCGTGTTGCCTGGATCCATGTCCATCTGTAACTGTTTCGCGAGATCGGCGCCATACAGGAAAATGGTGGTGTCGATCGGCGTCGCGACGGCGCTCGAATACAGGATCCGCTTGGACAGTTTCATCTTGGTGAATGTGAACAGCAACCAATCGAAGAATTCCGATACGAAGAAGGCAAGCCCTGAGGCGATCACGATCACGATCCATGCGTAATACATCGACCAGGCCAGTGCCATCACCATAGCGAGCAAGACCCATTGGCGCATCTCTCGCTGAACAAAGTCACGCACGACGAAGACCAGGCCAGTGACGAGGGTGAGTGGGTGTAGCATCAAACCTGCTGGATCAGGTGTGTCCGCCGGGAAGATGAATGAGAACATCGCGCTCGCGGAATCGACCCACGGTCCGACGAACTGAATGTTCGGTACGACCCCAAATGACCAATTCAAAAAGGGGATCATCATCACATAAATGATCGCCCATAACCGTCCGCCAAGTTTCCAAAGTATGCCTACAGAGGCTGCGAGACCCAGAATAACCGGGATCAAAAATCCCGGGCGGTTATTCGTCAGGATCGCAACAATAGTTTCCCAGACAGCGACAATCATGGATCTTCCTACATGACTCAGAATGATAGTTGCTCATAAGGGGCAAACCGCCCTAAGGCCAACACCTAGCGCGCATTGCTCCAGGGAGAAGGCCTTGAACGCACCGGTTAAACTCTGCTTGATCGTGGCCCGCTCTCGCAACGGCGTGATCGGCAAGGACAATGATTTGCCATGGCGCCTCTCCGACGATCTCAAGCATTTTAAAGCCACGACCAAAGGTTGTCCGGTGGTGATGGGCCGCAAAACCTGGGAAAGCCTGCCGCGGCGCCCCCTCCCAGGCCGGGACAATATCGTTCTCAGCCGCGATGGCCAATATTCAGCCCCTGGTGCGCGTGTCTATACCTCGATTGATGCTGCGATCGAAGCGGGCAAAGGGCTGGCCGCTGTGGCCGGAAAATCCGAAGTCTTCGTGACGGGCGGCAGCGCGATCTATGCGAACGCCCTGCCCTTCGCTGACCGGCTGTATATCACCGAGGTGGATGTCGAGATGGACGGCGACGCCACGTTTCCGGACTTTGATGAAGCCGCGTTCGATGAAATCCGCCGTGAACCCATCGCGGCGAACGAGAAGAATGAGTTCGATTTCGTCATCCGTCAGCTTGATCGCCGGGCTTAGCGCTTGCACCTTTTGCGCGGCCTCGTCAGAGTGACCGCAAAGATAAGGGAGCGCGCAGCATGGACTTCGAAATCGTCGCTGAAGGCCTCGGCTTTCCAGAAGGCCCCGTCTGGATGGAAGATGGCTCGATCATTCTGGTCGAGATCTACAAAGGCTGCATCACGCGCATTTGGGGCGACGGCAAAACAGAAGTGATCGCTGAGACGGGCGGCGGTCCTAACGGTGCCGCGATCGGCCCCGATGGCGCGCTCTGGATCTGCAATAATGGTGGTTTCAAATACCATGAGCGCGATGGTCTGCTCATCCCCGGCCATTGCCCGGACGATTATTCTGGCGGCCGCATCGAACGCGTCGACCTCACCACCGGAAAGGTTGAGCGCGTGCTCGATACGGTTGAGGGAAACCCGCTCAAAGGCCCGAACGATTTGGTCTTTGATCGTGACGGCAATCTCTATTTCACCGATCATGGCAAGACCTATCCGCGCCATCGCGACTTTGGCGGTCTGTTCTTCCTTGCCAATGGCGCAGGCGAGGCAGTGGAGCTTGATCACCACCACACGTCTCCGAACGGGGTTGGCCTCTCACCGGACGAAAAGACCGTCTATATGGCCGATACGATGACGGCACGGCTCTGGGCGTTTGATCTTGCCGCGCCGGGACAGATTGAGAAAAGCTCGCCGTTTAATGCCGGCCGCGTGGTGGCGACGATGCCGAGCCTCCAATACTTTGACAGTCTCGCCGTGGCCGCTTCAGGCAATATCTGCGTGGCAACGATTTTAAATGGCGGCATCACGACGATCACGCCAGACGGCGATCATTCCCATATCGCGTTTCCTGACCCGTTCGTGACGAATATCTGCTTCGGGGACGACGGCCTGAACGAGGCATGGGTGACGCTATCGGGCACCGGCAAACTCGCCAAATGCCGCTGGCCAGAACCGGGGCTAAAGCTCAACTATTATGCTTAAAGAAAACCCCGGCACCTAAGCGGTACCGGGGCATCTCAATCTCGGATTGAAGTGCGCTTATTTTAGCACAGCTTCAAAACTGATCGCGCCGGTATCTGCCGGTGCGATCGGATCTGAGATCGCCCACCGAATGTGCGTAATCTCTTCCGACACGGCGAGGCGGGCGTACTCGCCCGTCCCGATCATCAGCGTGTCGCGAGATGTATAAGTGCGGCCATTGTCCGCCGAGAACTCAACCGCGCCGTCCGCTGACCCTTCGATGTAAGTCACCTCGCTCGGCACCGGCATGACGAGGCTGACATTCTCAGCCGCGTCATCGCCCTCATTGGCATAAGCCAAAGAGTAGCGAACCCGCTCACCAGGCTCGACTTCGCTCGCTTGCGAATAGGTGGTCATTTCATTGCCATCGATATCCACAGAGACGGTCGCGACTTCGACAATCTGAGTGGCTTTCAAACCGGTGGCATGGGCGGACGCAGAAAACGCACTGATCAGGGTCAGCGCAAACGCAGTTGCACGCAACATTGAATAATCTCCAAGACAAGCTCTTATATTTTTTTGAGAAGATGCCGGGTTTCGATTAAGCCTTGCTTAACGCTGCCGCACAAGGCGGCGCTCAATCGGACTGAGAGACGCAAGACTGCAGCGCCTGCTGGAGTTTTACGCTGTAAAACTCTTCCTCAAACCAATCGGAATGCGCGTGATTTTCCGCAGCCTTTGAGGCGATAAACTCAAACAGCGCCATGACGCGCGCTTCTGGCAGCGTGCAGGGTGTCTCGAAAAGGTTTCGAGCCTCAAGCGCATCATTTTCAGTATCATAGACCTCAATCAAGCGGCCTGCGCTATAATTGGTTTGTCGCTCTGTCTCGCGCAAAATCAACTTCCAGCCTGCTTCATCAACAGCTCCGAATGCAAAGGGCAGCAGGGCATCATTGCCGCGCTCGAAAAAGCTAAACGCTCTCGCTGGCGCATTCGACGAAGAACCGTCCACCTCTGGTCTGAAGGTTACCCCATCGAGCGGGCGATCCGCGTTCTGCATGCGGTCTTCTTCAACACCCGCAAACGTCGCTAAAGTCGGGAACAGATCTGCAAGGTGGATGAGCCTATCAGAGCGCCTCGCCCCCTTCACACCCGCGCCCCAGATCATCAACGGAACGCGCACCCCGCCATCGTAAAGGGTCGCCTTGGACCGTACGTTATCATCGTCTACAGCCGCGAAGACCTCTGCCGCGGAGCCATTATCCCCAAGGAAAACAAACAGAACCGGGCGCTCCATGTCCTGTTCAAGCGTTTGCACAAGTCTTTTGATTTCAGTATCCAG
Source organism: Pseudomonadota bacterium (assembly GCA_038526925.1). Lineage (GTDB taxonomy): Bacteria > Pseudomonadota > Alphaproteobacteria > Caulobacterales > Hyphomonadaceae > Henriciella. Next base: position 4,624 of record JBCBGJ010000048.1, on the reverse strand, counting down.
CGCTTCAAGCATCGCCATGTAATAGATATCGAGGCGCGGCTCTCGCCGATTTGCGCGATACTCTCCCTCGCTTATCTGATCGGCGCGTGTGCCACGCAAAGTCTGCTCGGGCAGCGCCCCATAAGAATGCAGATGCTCTGGTGGGGCATGGAATGGTTTATGCGGGCTCGTGAAACTGACAAATGTGAATGCTGGTTCGGTTGATTTCACGGCTTTGAAATGCGCAATGACCCGGTCCACCAGAAACGTAGTTTTATAGGTCTCGATACGCCCCACAGGCGCGCCATTCTCGATCCAATTATAGTCGGAGTATTTGTAAGTGTCTTCTTGGCGCGGGGTCCCTTCATAGTGATCGAAGCCCTGAAGGTTTGGATTGCGCTCAGATCCATTCTGATCATCCGCAAGATGCCATTTGCCAAACGCTGCCATGTGATAGCCGCGATCGCTATGCTGCTTAATCAGTTCGGCGATCGTAACCTCAGACAAAGGCAATTTCGGCGCTTGCATCCTGACATCATCCGCGCCGTGCCGGAACGGGTGGCGCCCGGTCATCAATGCTGCTCGGCTCGCGGTGCAATAGGGGTGGGTATAGGCGCGGTCGAAGACAAGCGCGCGGCCACACATCGATTGCAGGAACGGCATGCGGACCTCCTGGCTATGGCAGGGCGCCTGATCGAGCCCCAAATCATCCGCAATCAGCACGACAATGTGCGGCGCTGGCCCCTCTGATCGGCCCACACACGCCGCCAAAAGCACGGCTCCCAAAAAGGTCAAAAGAAAGAGGAAGTGTCGCATCCAGATCTTCGCAATAGACTGAGCGCCCCATAGTTTAAACCGCTCAAATGGCGATCCCGACGCGATTCGAACGCGTGACCTACAGATTAGGAATGACTTAGCTTCAGTATTTCATGGTCGTTCACGGTAATTCACCGAATTTCATAACCTTATATATTTCAATGAATTAACTTCTCTTGATCGTTCACAACGGTTCATGGTAATTCTGCCAGCGTCAGATTTTATCCACCTATTCACCACCTAAATGAGTGTAGGGCGCTGCGAATGCCAAGATTGAAATTAACCGATGCGTTTGTTCAGGGCGCCAAGTGTCCTGGTGAAAAAGCTCAAGAAGATTATCGTGATATCGCATCAAAGGGTCTGACGCTTCGCGTTTCCAAGACTGGCCGCAAAGTTTGGAGCTTCCTCTACTCCCTGGATGGAAAAGAACGAAGGCTAACACTCGGCGAGTATGGCAAGAGCGCCGACAAGCTTACACTCGTTAAAGCGAGACAGGAGGCTGAAGCACTTAGAGTGCAGATCAGGCTGGGGGCAGATCCGGCCAAGGAGCGAGACACCAAGAAAGAAAAGCGTCAGGCTGAAGCGGCAGACAGCGTTGAATCCGTGCTGGAGCGTCGTATTCGCAAACTTATCCGGGACGGCAGGCGCGAAAAATACATTGCCGACATGAGAGGACGCCTCAAAACACACGTTCTCCCCAAGATCGGCAACAAACCAATTTCTCAGATCACCGAGGGCGATGTCCGCGCAATATTGGACCCGCTCGAAATGAAGGGACAAGCCAGCACGCACAACCGAGTCCTCGTGATGCTTCGCCCACTATTTAGCTTCGCCAAGGTTCCAGATCCTACCCTGAACATCGATCATCTGCCTGAGGCCGCCAAAGAAGCGCGCTTCACACTGGAAGAAATCGCCAGCCTTTGGCGCGCCTTTGAGAACCCCACCTCAAAGATCCACCCGCTTTCACAAATTGCACTGAAGCTCGCCACCCTGACATTGAAACGAAGCGGCGAATGCGCCGGCGCGGCGTTCTCTGAGTTGGATAGCGCAAACTCCATTTGGAACATTCCGGCCGCTCGGATGAAGGGAAAGCGAGCCGAGTCAGTACCGCTATCTGAAGCAGCGCTGAAGCTTTTTGAAGAAGCCGCGGTTAATCCCTTTAGGCCCGCTGATGAGGAGAAGCCAAAGCACTTGTTTCCCTCACCTCGAGACCACAAGCGGCCAGTCCTGCAGCCTTCGCTATCGAAGGCATTCACAAGGGCAAAGAAGGTTGCGGACCTTGCCGATCACGAAGGCACCCTTCATAGCTTGAGGCATTCCGGAGCCACGATGCTAGCTGCCTCTGGTGTGTCGCCTTACGTAGTTTCAGCGCTTCTGTCTCACTCGCCTTCGGCGACAGGAATTGCGGCCGTCTCCGGACGATACAATGCGTATGATTTACTCAATGAAAGACGAGCATCGTTACAAACATATGCGAATTGGATCGCGGATGAACTGAGCGGGGCTAATCGCTCCACATCCAACATCTTGAAAATTTCTGAATCCAAAAGGGGCGGCCAGAAAGCGCTCAAAAGATGACGTCAAAAAACAGTAACCTCAAACTCAAGACCCAAATGAGGGCGCAACTTCGCAAAAAGATTAGTACTGGTCGCTTGAGCCCAGAGCTCGAATCCCTGTTTTCCGAAGTCGGCACGATCCAAGACTACCTCGAGATCAGAAGCGCCTTTCAAAACTCGGATACATTTCGTGCGCTTTATCTCTCCCCAGGCTTCTATGCGGAATCAGGAGTATTGTCCCGGCTTCACGAAGAAGGTGTGCCTGTTGAGCTGATGGCTGACCTTATCATGGTCCCAAATGCAGATGATATTGATAACATTTCGACAGCTCTACTCGACGAGCTCAGGCATTCATTCGACAAAAATAGGGACGCAAAGGTTCCTCACGCCGTATCAACCAAAGGCAACGACGTGATACCGCCGGCGGTAATAAAGTTTTTAGCAGCATACATGATGGAGTATTGCGTCAGCAAGAACCTAAGGGTCCCAAACTCGCTGCTACTTCTCAACTCATATAGTTTGACTGGCGATGAACCGAAGGTCCGCGACTGGCTGCAGGACCGACTGTTCGTTAAAGCCTTTTATCAAGCCGTCGGCACGCTCCAAAAAGCCGGAAAAAAGAAGTTGTCTTTCCGCGCTATCGCCAAAGAGATGGGGGTAAGTCATTCCGCTTTGAGCCGAGACAAACTCTCGCTGCTTCGTTCTGAATGGGAGTTGGAGCAAAGCGAGCATGATGCTCCTCGTGAAGTGAAACTAGCGCGCGGTGATTATACCATGTCGCCTGATGAGCTTCTTGCGAAAGACTGGTCAAACAACTTTCCTTTCCAGTGACTAAATAGCGACCAGCTAGTGGTGCAAAACAATTTACGTGCGCACCACAAACAATTGATGCCTTCTGACTGCGCACGATTTGGCGTGCAACATCAGGAGAAATCAGGTGGTAGATATCAGCAATATCAATCTTCGTAAGGACGCGTTGCGTCTGAAAGAGGTCCAGAACGAGCTGCCGTTCAGCGAGTCAACGACTTACCGAATGCGCAAAGCCGGAGACTTTCCTCCGTCATTCAAAATACGTGGCGTTGAGTTTTGGCTCCGCTCGGACATCCAAGAGTGGAAAGCAAAACTCCTAGAAGGCAGAGGCAAAGACGCCGCTTAAAACTAAGAACCCTCGACGAGCTGCTACGTATCAGCGCTCAATCGAGGGGAAAGGGGAAGGCGCTCGCATGTCGCTGACCCTTAATTTGAATGTCCCTTTATTGATGAGAGAGACGGCAGAATGCATAAGAGAATCCATAGTGAATATCAAGTAGCAATCCCTTGCGGCATTGATCTGCGAAAGCGTCACAGGACGAGACTTGCGATAGCTAGAGCTACCCCCGAGCAGCCCAATAGCCCCAGTCCACGATTATTGCCCGACTTGAGCAATTTGAACGCGCCAGTGTTTTTAGTATCGGAGCGCTCGAAATACGGCGAAGTTCGGTCACTTGTAATGCAAAATCGGACCGCCGCGGGGATGCTGTCACGCCGCAAGAGCAATGAACCATTCAAGATACTCACTCGGCTCAAGAAGCACGGGAAATGGCAAGCCCAAGTAGGACAACTTGAGGGTGGTCCCTTACATCATTCGGTGAACGTAACTCAAAGGTTCCTCGCTGATAACGGTAAGCCATGGGCGACCGGAAACACGTTTCATAGCCCCTCAATGCGCGTAGTCAGATTGCTTGACCGCCTAGATATTACAACACCCCAAATTTGTAGCGCGGCCTTAGCGAACGCCCTCATTCATGCGCATCACTTCGCAAGAGACTTTGATGCAACTTTTCACGATCGTCCTTGGGTCAATGGACGAGACGCCCGCGAAATCAGTTTTGAGGAGCTTCGTCGATCAGCATGAGCAATACCTTTCTTCCCGACGAAGGCGCATCATGGCGCCTAAGGGCTGCTGACGCACTGGATGACCTGCAACAACTGGGCGACTACGCGGCAAGGCTTTGCCCAGACATCGGTGAACAATGGCGCGCAGCGTATTCGATTTGCACACGCGCCCTTAATCATACCGATGTGGCCCTTGGTCTAGCCAAAGCACGCGATTTTGCGCCCGAGTTTATTTTGTCTGCTCAACATAAGAACGAGCCTAGTGCTCTGGCATTGTGGATCGCAGAACAAGAGCTGAAAAAGCTGTTCTGTCGTGCCCACACCGTATCGCTAGAGAGAGTTTTGAGCGATATCAGCTACACGTTGGCCCGGCTCTGCGCCGGTGGTGAACTTGATGC
>JBCBGJ010000047.1:0-10536 GCA_038526925.1 Pseudomonadota bacterium | reverse complement strand
ATTGAAAGCTCGCATGTGGCTCAAAAAACCGCTGCGCCGTAGCGTCATCACAAAGCTTCGCCTCGACGCAGGCATGAACCAGATCGAAGAATTCCAAAACGCGGACGTAATCCGCGTCATTCAAGTCTCGGTCTATGTAACGCGCATCACATTCGCGTTTCGCGTAGACATAAGACATGACCCGTGCGCGAGGCTCCGTCATGTCCTCACTATTATAGGCTTGGATCATTTCGAACGATTTCTCGACGCTTTGATCAATCTGTTTGGAGACGTCGAGTTGATAGGTCGACAGTCCTACATAACCACCTGTAATCGCGCTAATCATCGCGACCCAAGTCGCGGCCCCGCTGAACCCGCTTCCGCCGCTATAGCGATTGATCATCAATATTGAGGCCAGCCTCTGGAAGATATTTCCGTTACCGCCGGTTTCATCTTCACTCATCGTCTTCCCCTTTAACCGCTCTGTAAGCTGCCTAGGATGATGCGCTTGGCCTGTCAGCCCTTGCGCCGGAGAAGGTGAAAGATTGATTGTTGTCTTCGTGGGAACAGCCTACATCCGTCGCAAGAGCAAATAGGATTGCGGATCATGGCGAAGGTCAAAGCGAACGGAATTGAGATCGAGTACGAGACATTTGGCGCTGATGACGCCCCCGTTGCTCTATTGATCATGGGGCTGGGCGGTCAGTTGACCATGTGGCCAGATAAGCTGGTCGAGGACCTGGTCAGCGGCGGCTACCGCGTCATTCTATTCGACAATCGCGATATTGGCCTGTCGCATCATCATACAGGCGAGAAATCGCCGAGCGTGCTTCGCCAAATCATCCTGCGCCGGATTGGGATCAAGCTGAAAACACCTTATGAGCTGGCGGATATGGCGCGCGACACACTAGGTTTGATGGATGCGCTAAAGCTTGATGAAGTTCATTTGGTCGGCATTTCCATGGGCGGCATGATTGGACAGCATGTGGCCTCTATGGCGCCGGATCGGGTAAAAAGCCTGACAGCCATAATGACGACAACCGGAAATCCAAAACTACCGCGTCCGTCTGGCGATGTGATGAAAGCCATGATCCGCCGCGGCCCTCAGCCAACCAGCCGAGAAGAGATCATCAATCAATCGGTCGCCACCTTCGGAGTTATCGGCACTCCAGGCGAAGATCAGAATACAAATGGGATGCGCGACCGGATTACGCGATCCTATGACCGGGCCTTCAATCCAGCCGGCGTCTTGCGCCAAATGTCGGCCATCGTCGCTTCAGGTGATTTCCGAAAGTATACCCGCAGCATCAAATCCCCGACCCTGGTCATCCATGGCAATAAGGACCCGCTTGTCCCGATTGAAGGCGGACATGACATCGCGAAACTGGTGCGCGGCGCGCGTATGGAAGTTATGGATGGTATGGGTCACGACGTTCCACCGCGCTTCTTGCCGGAAATCACCAAACTGATGCTCGACCATTTTGATGCGACGAAGGTCTATTCGGCAGCCGAATAAACAATCTCACCGTGAACCACGGTCATAACCGTCTGGGCTTGCAGTATCTCGGCTTCCGGGATCGTCATTAGGTCACGGTCGAACACGGTGAAATCGGCCAGTTTGCCAACTTCAATCGTGCCGAGCTCATCTTCCATAAATGCCCCGAAAGCGGGAGCGCTGGTGAAGAGCGCAAGCGCCTGCTCTCGGCTGAGCGCTTCTTCGGCGTACCAGTCTTCATTGCTGAAGCCCTCTAAGTCTTTGCGCGCGACAGCAGCGTAGAATTCGATCTGCGGCGTCCCGATCTCAACCGGAGCATCCGAGCCACCCATAACCACGGCGCCTGTATCAAGCAGACTTTGCCAAGCATAAGCGCCGTAAAGGCGGTTCGGCCCGAGACGGTCAGGCGCAAACTTCAGATCCCCAATCGCGTGACTTGGCTGCATCGACGCGATCAAACCAAGCTGAGCGACGCGAGCAATGTCATCCGGATGCAGGATCTGCGTATGCTCAATCCGCCATCTATTGTTGGAATAGTCCTGAGGGCCACTCCCAGCGCGATTCACAATCCGCGACAGTGATTTCAAGTGATCGAATTCATCTAAAATTCGCCGATTGGCGAGATCGCCAATCGCATGGATGGCTAATTGAACGTCGGAATCTTCCGCCCTTATCATCAAATCCCTGAGCACCGCGGGCTCCATCAGCGATAAGCCGCTCGTATTCGGGCGATCTGAATAAGGCTCGATCAACAAAGCGCCGCGGGAGCCTAAAGCGCCATCCATATAGAGTTTGACCGAGCGATTGGTGATCGTGTCGGTTTCGTGCGCGCGGTTCGCTGCAATTTCAAACCCTTCGCGATCATAGGCATTGTGCAAACGGAGCGGCATGCGGCCCTCTAGGTCCAATCGCTCTAAGGTTGCTGCATCACGCGGGTTCACGCTCATATTGTGGACACCCGTCCATCCCCGGGCCGAATAGGCGCTGGACCCGACGACAAAGGCTCGCGTGATGTCGGCAGAAGTCGGTGTTGATACAAGCGCGTAGACTTGCCCCATGGCATTGTCGATCAAGATGCCCGTCGCCTTGCCATCAGCATCGCGTTCAATCTTCCCGCCCGCGACATCAGGTGTTTCATCGGTTATCCCGACCGCTGCTAAAGCCGCTGAATTGGCGACCAGCGCATGTCCATCAGCGCGCGTTAGAATGACAGGATTGTCTGGACTAACAGCATCAAGATCGCTCGCAGAGGGCATGCGTCCTTCCGGCCAACCTGTTTCGATCCACCCGCGACCAAATACAACCTTTTCAGCCGGAAGTCCCTGCACTTGCGCCTCGATGCGGTTAACCAGCTCGCTAATCGAGGCCGTCCCTTCCAGGTTTAAGGTCAATTCGCGTTCACCGATCCCCAACAAATGCGCGTGTCCATCGACAAAGCCTGGGAACATCACCGCGCCGCCAAGATCGATCAGGGTGACTTCTTCTTCGCTCCAGTCCTGCGAACTTGGCGGACTGACCGCAACAATGCGTCCAGCATCATCGATCGTAACAGCGTCTGCGGTTTGGTCGCCCACGCCAGTATAGATCGTGCCGCCTGTAAACACGGTCAGTGTCTGGGCAGGCTCGGCGGCCTGCGACTCAGAAGTTGGTTGATCGGCAGGCTGGCAGGCCGTGAGGCCCAATCCCATCAAAGCGGCAAACATATATCGCATTTGCTGTCTCCCAATAGCGGATGCAGACCTTACTCCGCTCTGCTCGGATAGCAATCGGACAACAAAAAACGCGCCCTGGTGGCCAGAGCGCGTCCGAAAATTCAGCTAAGGTCGCTTATTCGGCGTCTTCAGCTTTTTTCGCGATGTTCTTTTTGATCTTCAACGCTTTCGCTGACAGGACATCGTCCTTAGCTTTCGCGAGATAAGCATCGAGGCCGCCCAGTTTATCAACTGTGCGAAGCGCTTTGGCGGCGACGCGCATAGAGAATCTCTGGTCCAGAGCTTCTGAGTGCAGGGTCACATTCACCAGGTTTGGCATAAACCGGCGCTTGGTCTTGATGTTTGAGTGGCTGACATTGTGTCCGACCATTGGGCCGGTGCCAGTAAGTTCACATACGCGGGACATGGGTCGCTCGCTTATTGTCTAGATTAAAACCGAAGCGCGGCTATTACGCGCCGATTTTAAGCACGTCAAGCATTCAGATGCGCCCAAATTGCTGTTATCTGAGCGCGGTGGAAAAAAGCATGAAAATAAGGGCGAAACAGTGGCAAGCCTGTTCAGCCTAGCTTTCACCATACACATATATATCAAGTGCAAATGAATTTCAGACGAGGCCCCCTGCCATGATGAAAAAACTCCTTGCTTCTGCCGCGCTTGCATCGCTGACGGTTTCAAGCATTTCTGGTGCTGATACCGCTTTGATCGAGCCACATATCCTGGCGCAGATCGAGGCCGGGCAGCCCATGGAGATGGAGTACAATATCAAGGCCAGCGCTTGGGTCTTGATCCTCCCGATCACCGGAAAAGCAAACTTTCGCGTGACGATGAACAAAGACACGTATGCGATTAAGAGCAAAGTGAAGACAACGGGTCTCGCAGACATTCTCGTCAATTATGACCTTGAAATTGCTGCGTCCGGATACACCCATACGGATGGCCTGGACACTTATGCGTTCGTCTCACAGAACAAAGACGGCAAGAAAAACCGCCGGGTTGAGATGAAATATCTCAAAGACGATTTCGAAATGACGGCGACGCCTCGGTTCGGCAATCTCGGCGATCCCGCCGCGACAGTAGACCAAGCGTTGGACGCCAAAGACCCCGTAACGGCGCTCATCTCGTTTGCTTTGGAGCCGCGCGCGGAAGGCGAAGATCCTTGTGGTGGCCCGCTCAAGATATTTGATGGTCGTCAGCTGACGCACCTTCACCTAACCAATCACGGGATGAAGCAGGTCAAATCGGAGGCCTGGTCCGGTCGTGCCTTCGAGTGTCACATCCGAATGGACAAAGTGGCGGGCTATAAGGCGGGCGAGTCTGATAAAGACAACCTGTCCGGCATTGATGGTCCCCTACGCATGTGGCTTGCGCCGCTTCCAAACGGCGCGCATGTCCCCGTTCGGATTGAAGCCGAGACTGAAGATATCGGCACAGTGACCCTACAAGCCGCGAAATTGAAATTCACGCCGCTTGAAAACTAAAGAAAAAACTTGTCGGGTTGTGCGCCAGCTCTACAATACCACCCGGGCGAGCATTCCTCCCCTTGAGTTACTCGTCCCGTTCTCCACTCGGTTTGAGAGTGTGTGTGCCCGGATGTCCCCAAACATCCGGGTGCGTTGACGGCGGAGGCAGGTCTGCCTAATCGAGCACTATGTCGAAATCGCCCCTCAAGATTGTTAGCTGGAACATTAACTCGGTTCGCCTGCGCCTCCCGAATGTCGAAGCCTTTGTTGCCGCAGAGCAGCCGGATGTCCTCTGTTTTCAGGAAATAAAGTGCCAGAACGCGGAATTCCCTGAAAAAGCTTTCAAGCAAATGGGGCTGCCGCATTTGGCAATTAACGGGCAGCGCGGTGGTCATCATGGCGTTGCGATTGCAAGCCGCGAACCGATTGAGATTTTAGAAACGCCAGCTCTGTGCCGCGAAGGCCATGCCCGCGTCAACGCCGTCAAAGTCGCTGGCGTCGAGATTCACAATATATACCTTCCCGCCGGCGGGGATGTACCGAATCCGGATGAGAACCCGAAATTTGCCCACAAATTAGACTTCGTAAAACGGCTCGGCCGGCACTACGGGAAATCCGCAAAAGATGGCGCGCCGCGCGTCTTGGTTGGCGACCTCAATATCGCGCCGCATCCCAATGATGTTTGGTCTCACAAACAGCTTCTCAAAATCGTTTCACATACGCCGGTAGAGACAGAGAGCTTGGAAAAAGCGCGCAAAAAGGGCGGGTTCACAGACATTGCGCGCCATATTCACGAAGAGGACCAACGCCTTTATTCATGGTGGAGCTATCGCGCTCGGGATTGGGCTGCCTCAAACAAAGGCCGACGCCTTGACCATATCTGGACCAGCAAAGCGGCGACAGACTTAGCCGATCTGGAGAGTTATAAGATTCACTTGGGATGGCGCGGCGGATGGAAGCCATCAGACCATGCGCCCATCAGCCTCGATCTGGCCCGCCCTTAGCTAGGCTGCTTCAGCGTGGGATAGCGCGTGTGCGGGCGTTTGTAAGCGCCTCACCATGTCACCGACCGTGACCACTTCAATATCGCTCGCTTCCACCGCTTGGAGGAGTTGACTATAATCGCTCTGGGTCGCGCCCCAAGGAGATGGCGTCGGTCCGATATCGTGCGTGAAGATGATATGCCAGCCGTCGCTGCGCTTTAGCGCATCGAGGTCACTCATCGCACGGCCAATGCCATCATTATTTTCCTGAAGTCCGCAGGCTTTCAGCATGTTTAAGTCGATCGTCCCGCGATTAAGGCCCGGCTTCACACCTCTCAAGGCCATCTCAGCGGGCGCAAGGACCCGCTTGGCGGCGAGATTCACAGACCCAAATGGATAGGCAAATGAAGACACATCTGTGATGCCTCGCGCCGCCAGGAAATCCATATTCTTGAGGCATTGCGCTTCGATCACTTCAGGAGCCACGTCCCTGCAGTCGATATGATCGAATGTGTGACAGCCGAAATCATGCCCGGTGCGCATCAGTCGCTCAAGGTCGCTATCCTCAAACATTTTGCCATAGTGTGGGTCATTCTGCCCAAGGAGCCCGCCTGCGACATACCAAGTCGCCCGCCACCCGCGCGATTCCAGCATAGGCGCTGCAAGCTCTACGGCTGACTTCGGAAAGTCGTCGAAACAGAAGCTGACATAACGCCCTTTCGGCAGTTTAAACTCGCGTTTCTCAAGGGTTTCGCACAGCACGCGATCGATTGTGTTCCCAATCTTCTGAGAAAAATAACCAAGATCTGCCATGGTGGGTTCCTGAACGGTCTTTTGAGTCAGGAGTTTTCTTGCAAGATGCATTCCAGCGTTGATTATTTGGACTTTCAGCAATTGTCCGACATCGATGTGCAAATGTGGACCCGTTTTCAGAACGCGGATCCAGTGCTGGCGAGCCCGTATTTCTCATACGCATATGCCAAAGCTGTCGATAGCGTTCGTCCAGGGGTAAAAGTCCTCCGGTTCCACGAAAACGGCCGGATCGCAGCCTATTGGCCTCTGCGCAAAGGCCCATTTGGAACGGCGCGCCCGATTGCAGGCTCGATGGACGATCTTCACGGCATCATCGCGCACCCGAAAGCTGTGTTGAATATACGCCAACCAGCTGTCCGGCGCCGCATCGGCGGATACGCATTTTCTGCGGTTCCGTATCAGCAATGCAGACACGGGCTAAGCGGACAATCCGGTGACGGCAACCAAGTCATGGATCTGAGTTCAGGCTTCACCGCTTGGCTGGAAGCCCGCAGCGCAGACAGCTCAAACTTTCGGCGCGAGTGGCGCAAAGCTCAGAAACTCCTCGACCACGAGGCTGTAGACGTCCGTTTCGACGTGGTAGATGCGAAGAGCTTTGACCGATTGATCGAGCTTAAACGAGAGGCCTATGCGAAGGCCGGTCACTTTGACCTGTTTCAGCTTGGATGGCCTCGGGCGCTTCTCTTGGAACTCATGAAATATGATGATGGAAATGCGCGCGGCGTATTGTCGACGCTCAGCATTGCAGGAGAGATCTCAGCAATTGCGTATTGCATGAGATCCACACGCGTTTTGCATTATTGGTTCCCTGCCTATGAGGCCAAGTTCTCGAAACAGAAACCGGGGCTCGCTCTGCTGTTTGCGCTGTCCGAATGGGCGGACCGAGAGAATATCACTGAACTGCATCTCGGCCTCGGCAATACGCAGTATAAACGGCAAATGGCGAGTTGGATGATGCCGGTCCGAGGTGGAACGCGCGCTTTAGCGCCGGCGCAACAGATAGCCACCAAATTCAGCCGGTGGAGTGCTCGGATTGAGGGACGAAACCGCGTTTTGGACCTCCCCGCAAAGTACACACGCAAGTATGACCGGATGGCACTTTCCGGGAGCTGGCGCGCTTAAAAATTGTGCATCGCAGCACAAACCCCGGTCTTAACCTTTTATTATCGCGCTCCCGCCCCAGTAGACGCTGGGGCAAGGCATTTTCGCATACCAGCCAGACAGAAAATAAGTTGATTGCTCAGCGCTTTGAGCAAAGTATTGCACTGCAGCACAACGCAAAATAGCCAAATCCAAATGACATTTGGATCCGTACAGAGGCTAAAAATAATTATGTGTTGCGGGAGGAGTTTCATGTCGGCCTTCGGGTCGTCGCTAACTCTGTAAGGAACTAGAAATGCGAAAAATCCTAGCCACCCTATTCGCCGCTGCGGCTTTCGCAGCTCCTTTGGCCTATTCTGAAGGCACTCCAATCTCAGTTGAGCTGACCTATGACAGTCGACTCTTGAGCACCGAAGCAGGTGCGAAATCAATTCTGACCTCAATAAAAGACCAAGCAAAGGACGCTTGCACCTATGTTCGCCCAGTGACGGGCACGGTCACCTATGATCGCGAGTGCAGTAAAGACCTCGTCGAAAAAGCGATTGGTGAAATCCGTCTCGCCGCGATCGAAGATGGCCGCACGGCCACTTACGTCTTCGCATCACTCGAGACTGAGACAGAGACCAGCGCTCAATAAGACGCCCTGTTCCAAATCTTGAGGGCGGAGGCAAAACTCTCCGCCCTTTTCGATCTCACTGAGACAAAAAGTATCTCCCATCGCAGCCCCAAGGTGCGACACGGGGTGCGACAAAAAATGTATACTAAATGATTTGCATATCATTCAGTATTTTGCTACATACGAGTCGTGACGCAGACAAAAAACGTTTTGCTCAAGCCCTTGAAAGGCGCGAGTTCAACGCACAAAAAAATCGAAGCGTGACGCAGAAACCTCCCAGTCGACCGAAGGGTCGTCGCACTATTTTTGGAAGACCAAAATGCGCAAATCACTTGCTATCATCGCCGCCGCTGCTGCTTTTACAGCTCCTTTCGCTCAGGCAGACACAAACCCAATCACTGTCGGCATGACTTATGACGCCACTCTTCTCCAGTCAGAAGATGGCGCAAAGAAAGTGCTCGCTTCCCTCGAAGAGCAAGCCTCTGAAGCCTGTGCATATGATTCACCACTTTTGGGCACACCAAAGGTAGACGCGACTTGCCGTGACGAGCTGGTGAAGAAGTCTATCGATGCGATCCGTCTGGCGTCTCTGGAAGAAGGCACGCAGGCTGCGTACGTCTTCGCAAGCCGCGACTAGGGCACATCTACTGGTTCGATAAGGCCACTATTTCCCATCAAAAAAAGCGGGCGGTGCACGAAGCACCGCCCGCTTTTTTGTGGTCTATACGTTTCGCGGCTTAGGCGACGCGCTCAACCATCATATGTTTGATCTTCGCAATCGCTTTGGCTGGGTTCAGCCCCTTCGGACAAACCTGCGCGCAGTTCATAATCGTGTGACAGCGATAGAGCTTGAATGGATCCTCGAGATCATCGAGGCGCTCGCCGGTCGCTTCATCGCGGCTATCGATTAACCAGCGATAAGCCTGCAGCAGCGCGGCTGGGCCGAGATATTTGTCGCCATTCCACCAATAGGATGGGCAGGAGGTCGAGCATGACGCGCAAAGAATACACTCATACAAGCCGTCCAGATGCTCCCGGTCTTCTTCTGACTGCGTCCACTCTTTCTCAGGCTCCGGCGTATCGGTTTTCAGGAAAGGCTGCACATAAGCGTGCTGCGCATAGAAATTCGTCAGATCTGGGATCAGGTCTTTCACGACGGGCTGGTACGGCAATGGCGCGATCGTGATGTGCGGCCCGGCAATTTCATCCCATCCGCGCGTACAGGCGATCGTATTGTGTCCGCCAATATTCATAGCACAGGAGCCACAAACCCCTTCCCGGCATGACCGGCGGAACGCCAGCGTCGAGTCGATATTATTTTTGATATAGATCAAAATATCCAAGACCATTGGGCCGCATTTGTCGGTATCGACAAAATACGTGTCCCAACGCGGGTTGCCGCCCTCTTCAGGATTATAGCGATAGATTTTGAACTTCTTGACGTTCTTGCCTTCCGGCTTTGGCCAAGTTTTGCCTTTCTTCGGCGCGGAGCCTTTTGGAAGTGTAAGCTGTACCATGCTCGCTCCTAGTAAACCCGCTCTTTGGGTTTGATATATTCGATTTCATTCGACATCGTGTAGTTGTGAACCGGACGATAATCGATGTTCACGTCGCCGCCTTCATTTGACCAGGCGAGTGTGTGCATCATCCAGTTTTCATCATCACGCTTATCAAAGTCTTCACGGGCGTGCGCGCCGCGACTTTCTTTGCGGTTCGCCGCTGAGTTCACCGTCACCGTCGCTTGGCCGATCAAATTGTCGAATTCGAGTGCTTCAAGCAGGTCTGTATTCCAAACCAAGCCGCGATCTTCGATGCGCATATCCGGCGTTTTCGTGTTGATGGCTTCGATTTTTTCGACGCCTTCATCCAAGACTTCACCGGTGCGGAACACCGCACAGTTTTCCTGCATGGCTTTTTGCATCTCAAGACGAAGGTCTGCGACTGAGTGCGCGCCATCTGCATTCCGGATACGGTCAAAGCGGGCGACGTGGCCGTCTGTGAGCCTGTCGTCCATCGTTGGTTGGCTAGCGCCTGCTTCAAGCGTCGCGCCGCAGCGCAGCCCGGCCGCGCGTCCGAATACAACCAAATCGATCAAAGAGTTTGATCCAAGTCGGTTCGCGCCGTGCACAGAGACACATGCCGCTTCGCCAACTGCCATAAGGCCTTGGACGACCGCATCTGGATTACCGTCTTTCTTGGTGAGCACTTCGCCGTGGAAGTTGGTTGGAATGCCGCCCATATTATAGTGAACCGTTGGCAGAACTGGGATCGGCTCACGGGTTACATCGACGCCAGCAAAGACTTTCGCTGTCTCAGAAATGCCTGGTAGACGCGCCGCCAGCGTTTCGGCTGGCAAGTGCTCCAAGTGCAGGAAGA
>JBCBGJ010000046.1:0-10595 GCA_038526925.1 Pseudomonadota bacterium | reverse complement strand
TCAGCTTCAAGCTCCGCAATCGCGAAATTGATGGCAGGGAGATAGTCTTCATTGTCGAGTTCAGCGAAAGGCGGCACGCCGTAGGGTGTGTCCCAGTCTTGCAGCAATGGGTTTTCCGCCAGCGCTGCCTCATCCACGACCGCAGTTTCAGATGTCTCTGCGACGTCCGTTTCTGCTGGCGCTTCAGCGCCCGGGGTTCGGACAGAGTCGCAGCCTGCGAGCAAAAGTGTAAAAGCAGCAGCGCTGCCGAGAAGGTAGTTTCTTGCGGTCATTACGGCACCTTTGAGAAAAACGTTGCGGTCTTTAATCATTTTCTAGGCCAGTCGCCTAGGGTGAAGCTGTCACACTTGTAGTTGGCTCAGTCGCCCAACCGTCGCGTTGAACTGATCCATGGTCTCATTCAGGATATCTGCGACGGGGCGCACGCCTTTAATCCGGCCCGCGACTTGGCCGGTCAGCGCAATCCCGGCTTCGAGGTCACCGCCAAAATAAACCTGCTGTGTGCCTGCAAATTCGCCGAAAATGTTCTCAACACCGTCTTGCTCGATCCGCGTGGTGCGGTCGGTGCGCAGCGCGCGCAGGGCCGGGCCAGGGCCATCGCGGTTCAGGAAAACCGTATCGGTGGCGTCCGCATCAACGATGGCTTGCTTCCAATTTTCATGCACCGGGCTCTCTGCGCTGGACAGAATACGGGTGCCCATCAGAACGCCTTCAGCGCCAAGCGAGAAGGCCGCTGCCATGGTGGAGCCATCCATAATGCCACCCGCCGCGACCACTGGGACATCAACAGCTTCACAGACTTGCGGGATCAAAACCATTGAAGCGACGTCTTTCGGGTTCTTAAAGCCGCCGCCTTCGCCGCCCTCCACGATCAAGCCATCAACCCCCGCATCAATTGCACCGAGCGCGGCTTTCAGGCTAGGAACAACATGAAACACGGTTAGTCCGGCTTCTTTCAGCTGGCTCGTATATTTCTTTGGATTGCCCGCAGATGTCGTGACGAACTTGATGCCCTGATCAATCACAAACTGGACGATGTCGGGATCGCGCACGAAGGCCTGCGCAACGTTGACGCCGAACGGCTTGTCCGTGAGGTCGCGCATCTTCAGAATTTCAGCACGCACCGCATCGAGTTCACCTGAGCTCGTTTCGATAATACCCATACCGCCCGCATTGGAGAAGGCAGACGAGAGCTGTGATCGCGCAATCCATCCCATCGCGGCTTGGATAATGGGTTTTTCGATCTCGAGCATTTCAGTGATGCGGGTCTTCAGCGCCATGGGAGTTCCTCTGTCTTTATCTTTGCTCGGGAGATAGCGGGCCTATCGCTGCGGAAGCGCAAGAGGCACTATCGCGTTTGAAAGAGCTTGAAGCGCTCAGTGATGAAAATGATGGTCAGCGAGCTCACGCCCAACGCGACGAACCCCCACATAAAGGGCGCGATCGTCCCATTGAACTGCCCGGCGACCAAATACCCGATGAAGCTCGATACGGTTGTCGAGGCGAAGCCATAAGCTGCGCTCGCAGTGCCCGCGATCTTACCTTGCGGTTCCATGGCCAGCGCTGTGAAGTTCGCGCCGAGCATCCCAAAACATCCAAAGGTCAGGCAGAACAGCGGATAGAACAGCCATAGTTTCTCACCGACAGTGTAGAGCGTGATCACATTTGTCAGCGCAAGGGCGATGAAGAGAATCAGCACGGTGTGGCTGATCCGACGCATGCCGAATTTCTCGACAATTCGGGAGTTGATGAAGTTGGCCGCCGCCAGCGCCGCTGCAACGCCTGCAAACCAAAGCGCGAATGTTTCGTGCTGCTGAAACACGTCCGTGAAAATCTGTTCGGAGGCCGCGACGAAGGCGAAGAGCGCGCCGAAAATGACCCCGCTCGCGCACATATAGCCGAACGTGATCCGCGTGCGCAGAACCTGCCAATAGGCCCGGCCGGTCTGTTGCGGGTTAAGCGGTTGGCGGTCTTTCTCGGGCAACGTTTCCGGCAAGCGCAACTGGATCCAAATCAGGTTTAGGATCGCCGCAACGCTGAGCAGGCCAAACGTCCACTGCCAAGGCGCAAACAGCATGACGCCTGCGCCAATCGTCGGCGCCAGGATTGGCACGACCATGAACACGGTCATGACCAGCGACATGATCCGCGCCATCGCCCGCCCGGCGAGTAAGTCCCGGACAATCGACACCGCAATGACGCGCACGCCGCTCGCGAAGATGCCTTGTATGAACCGCGCGATCAGCAGCGTCATGAAGGAATTCGTCATGATACAGGCAAGGCCCGCAATCGCATAGCCGACCAAACAAATGCTGAGCAGTCCTTTGCGGCCATAGCGATCTGAGATCGGACCAAAGACCAGCTGCGGCGCACCGAAGCCGGCAATATAGGCAAAGATCACCAGCTGCTGATCATTGTCGCGCTGAAGACTATAATACTCTGAAATATTGCTCAGCGCCGGCAGCATGATATCGATCGCGAGCGCGTTCAGCGACATCAAGGCCGCGACCAGGATCACCAGCTCCCATTGCGGCAGCGGCAATGCCGGGGTCGGCACCTCATTCGCAGCAGCTGTATCGGGCTGTGTCACCAGGCTCTCTCGCAGTTAACCAAGGCGCGGGTTGTGAACCTGCATGGTTTCAATCGCAAGCTTTTTCTGAGCGAATTTTAAGCGCAGGGCTCGGTTTTATAGAGAATGATCTCGGGCGTTGCAGAAACCGCGCACACGGGAAGACCGGACAGTGCGTTCTGCTCAGCTGTTTTGAACATCAAAAGATAATCCCACTGCGCTGGCCAATCATTTGCGAACGCGGGCGACCAATAGCCATTCTCGGACGCAACACGCGGGCGGTCCGCGAGCGCGGCAAGGTCTTGCGCGAACACCGGATTGGCTTGCGGCATGTGCAGATCGACCATGGAGGGGGCGACATCTACGAAGCTCGTATTGGTGAAGAGGTTCGGTACATAAGCGGCGCGCTCAATAACAGCGAGCGACAGGGCGTGCGTGTTAAACGCGCTGCCAGAGGAAAGATCGACATAAACGCCTAGAACTTTCGAGCCCTTCGGCACATCCGCAAGCTGCCCCTTCAGCGCATCAGCTTCACTGTTGATGGCTGACATTTTGACGCCCGCATTGGCAAACAAAAGCGCGCCAAGGACGGCAAACCCGCTCGCTAAAGTTGGTTTCAGCCGAGCCGGAAACGCCTCGGTCACCGCAATAGAGGCGACGGCCACGATCAGGAGCGGCGCTGTGAACCGCAAATGCAGGCCCCAGATTCCGAAAATGGCGGATGGGATCACAATCACAAGCGCTAAGAACGCGGCGCAGAGCCAGGCACTCTTCGGCGCAAACTGGACCCAGTTCTGGCGCGCGGCGGCCCAGAAAAATCCGGCCACAGCGAGCACCGCGATAAGCGCCAGCAAACGATTATTGAAATCTGTTGCGGCGAACAGAACGCCAATCTTTTCCTCAAGATCGTAGAGCGGAACGACATCTTGCGGCAGGTCCGCCGCGCCTTGCATAGACAGCGCGATGAAAACCAGTCCGCCAAGCATTGCCGGCAAATCAAGAAGGGTCAGCTGCCGACCGAAAGCCCAAATGGACCCGCGTTCTTGCTTGAGAAAGCCAAACACTTCCCAGCTAAAGGCGAGGAACCCAAACAATAGGAAGGCGAGCGCGTGATTGGCCACCAGAAACAGACTGATCGGCGCGAACAGCACGGTCCGCCGCCAGCTCGGGTCCATGCGTACCCAGAGCGCGAAGGCCAGCAAAGCGAGCCCGCTCGAGGCGGTATAGTTCACGAACCCCCAGCCCATATTGGCGTTAAAGACGGTTAGAAAGCCAAGCAGAGAGATCCACGTCACGCGCCCATGCAGGCTTTTCGAGAGGACCAATCCCGCGACTGGCGGCAAAATCAGCGCGAGCCAAACCGTCACCCCGCCCGCCGCATAGATCCCAATCCATTGCGATAACCAGGGAATGATCATGTCCATTGTCAAGTCCGGAATGAAATCGAACGAGACCGCGTAAAAGTCTTGAAGCGCTGGCTCAGTCGCCAAGTGGCCTTGGATATAGGTCCGCGCCAGGTGATTGAAGTAATCAATCCCGATCCCAAGCGGCCAGAACGCGACCATTGCCGCCAGCGCGGCCATCAGGCCGACCGCGACATGAACCGGTTTTACTGCAGACAGAGTCATTTTCGCGGCTTGGCGATCAAGATCACAAACGGGAACCGCGTGATGACCCGCACGACATCCGCGTAGGGCTCAACGAACTCTGCAAAAGTCGTCTTATTCCAGTGATTGATATGTTCCGGATGATTGCCGAGGCGGATCAGATCTCGTCCCCGCACCAGGTTCATCATCTGGAACCAAGGCTCGTTCGGAACCGTGAGGAGAAGATACTCGTCCGCCAGAGAAACCAAGCGCTCCAGCGCCTTTTCCGGCTCGAACAGGTGCTCCAAAACCTCCAGCGCCATCACCGTGTGGTAGCGCTTCTCATCGAACTTAGGATCGAAAAGATTGGCTTCCTGGAAATTTGTATTCGGCCAGCGGCGGCGCGCCTCGTTCAAGGCGTCCGTTCGCAGGTCCAAGCCCTCATAGCCAGATAGCGAGACATCCCGCGCATCCAACATATCGAGGATGTAGCCTTCCCCGCAGCCGAAATCCAAAACATTGGTCGGCGCGATCTCGGTTAGCTCTTTCGCCACTTCATCATAGAAGCGGCCAAGGCTCAGCCGGTGGATCGGGTTGGGGTTGTTGTATTTGCTGACGTGGCGCTCGGTTGTGTCGGCGCGGATTGTTGTGGCTGCCATTTGGAGTGCACCTCTCTTAAGCGCGCAGACGCGCGATTTAGCTCAGCTAGAAGAAGATCTGTGTTTGCCGTTTCGGACTCAAAATTACGCAAAGCGCGGATTGTGAATCGTCGCTTCGGTTGCGCGCTTTGGCGCTGAACGAACTCTCCGAGCAGACCAATTGTGATAAACTGGAACCCGGTCATGACCATCAACATCCCAAAGAACAGGAGTGGACGGTTACCAATCGGACCCGCGCCAACAAGCCAAAGTACGGAAAGATAAAACAAAGCGGCACCGCCGACAGCGCCAAAAGCCATGCCTGCACCGCCAAAAACGTGCAGCGGCCGCGTCGCATAGCGCGTGTTCAGCATGACGCCGAGAAAATCGAGCGCGCCCTTGAATAAGCGGCCAAAGCCATATTTCGAGACGCCAAATTGGCGGGCGCGGTGGTTCACAGGGATTTCGCCGACTTTGTAGCCATCCCAGTGCAAGAGCACCGGAATGAAACGGTGTAGCTCACCATACAGCGACAGTTCTTCCACCGCCTCACGGCGATAGGCTTTAAATCCGCAATTGAAATCGTTGAGTTTCACACCGCTCAAACGGCTGACCACGCGATTAAACAGCTTGGATGGAAGCGTCTTATCAAGCGGGTCATGGCGCACATGTTTCCAGCCGGAGACCACGTCATACCCCTCGGCCAGCTTCGCAAGAAAGTTTGGCATTTCCGCTGGATCGTCCTGAAGATCAGCGTCCATGGTGAAAACAATGTCGCCTTTGGCCAATTGAAAGCCTGCATCCAGGGCCGCGGCCTTACCGAAGTTTCGGCGAAACTCGACCACACGAACCTCGGGATGTTTCGCTGCGAGATCTGCGAGGACCGCAGGGGTTCCATCGCGCGATCCGTCATCGATAAAAATCAATTCATAGGAACACCCGATACCATTCATCGCCTCCGCGACTTGATCCGTCAGCAGGCCAACGCTTTCTTCTTCATTGAAGGTCGGCACGATGATCGACACGCAATCCGGGATCGCTGTCTCTGGCAAACTGTCCATGGTGTCCTCAAAACTCTACGCGCCCGGTATACGCTCCGGGCTTCATGGAAATTTGCATAAACAGATTGAGGAATAGTTAGTTTTGGTGCACAGGGCGGCGTTTCGCGCGACCGTATAAGAGCCTCGTCTACCCATGACCGACCGCAAATCAGATTTCGCTTCTGCCCCGCTTAAGACGTTCGGACGTCGCGGTGGGCGCCCGCTGTCGGGCCGACAGAAAATCCTAATGGATGAAGCTTTGCCGCGTTTGCAAGTTCCGCTCGTGGCGGGCGAACGGCTTGATCCCAGCCAGGTCTTCTCAGGTCTAGACGAAATATGGCTGGAGATCGGATTTGGCGGCGGCGAACATGTCAGCGGACAGGCGCGTAAGGCCCCAAATGTCGGAATCCTCGCTAGCGAAGTGTTCTTCGAAGGGATCGCCAAACTGCTCGGGCAAATAGAAGATCAGAAGCTCGCAAACGTTCGCGTCTGGCCAGAGGATGGCCGCGAGCTCGTCGATGGTTTGCAAGATGCGAGTATCGACCGCGCTTTCATCCTATTCCCGGATCCCTGGCCAAAGGCCCGCCACCAAAAGCGACGGATCATTCAACCGGACTTTTTAGACGCCCTGGCGCGCGTGATGAAACCGAGTGGCCGCGTTCGGTTCGCCACGGATGTTCGCTCTTATGCCGATGAGGCGCTGGAACGGTTTCTGGCGCACCCGGCCTTCGAATGGACCGCAACAGGCGCGGATGATTGGCGCAACGTGCCCGCGGATCACGTCGAGACGCGCTATCAACAAAAGAAACTCGGCGATATTGATCCTGTATATTACGATTTCTCAATCGCTCAGTAGAGCGAATTGACCATTTACCTTCAGCGCGTAAGACTTTGCGTTCAGAGGGAGCCGCGAATGAAGTCGATCTACACGTTTATATTCGTTTGTTTGATCAGTCTCGGTCTGCCGGCAACCGCGCAAGACGCCGACATTAGCGGTGTCCTGACTGCGCAAAAGACCTTCACGGAGGCGCCTTCTGACGCGGCGCGGGCCGATTTGCTCGCGGCACTCACCGCCTATTCCGGTCCACCCGCAGTCGAGAGCGTAAATGCCTATATGGCGTTGATCTCAAGCGATAGTGCGGCCGGGGACACCGAAAATATACGAGAAAGCGCGCTCGCAGCGGCCACTCATTTTGAGCCCGTCAAAGAAATCATCCCGCAACAATATGCAGAAACCAAATTTGTGGCCGCAGTTGCCTATTTCAATGACGACCCAACGCCGGAAGCGATGCTTGAAATGGCGCATGTTGAGGGCTTCGCGGCAGCGTATCGAGACAGTTTAGGCGAGCAACCAGACTGGGCTGATCGTTTGAAATGGAAATCCGCTGCCTGGGGCATGGCGATGGGCGCTTACTTTGACAGCGCCAGAAAACGCTCGCCGTCGGATGATGAAATCGATGCGATCCTTGCAAGCTACCCAGTTCCGCAAAGCGAAACGAGCGACGGCGATGCGGACGAAATCCGTCTGCCGCAATGTTCCGGCCGAATGATCCAGCGCCCGAAAATGCGATATCCTTCAGGGAAAGCGATGCGGGGCAAGTATGGCGCCGTTATTCTTGGCTTTGAGCTTGACCCAGACGGTCGTGTCCTCAATCCCGAGATCCTAGCCTCTATTCCGATTGAAGAGTTTGATGAGCGCTCATTGCAGACGGTTGGCAAGTGGCGCTTTAAGCCGGATGACCCAGATAAGGTTGGGGTTTCGTGCCGTGTCGAACGCTCGAATGTGGTGCAACCGCTGATTTTTCAGATCGGCTAATCCGGTTTCGCTTGACCCGGCGTCTGTAATGTGACCTTGGTCCGCCATCGAATACGGCCGGTCTGAAATGAGAAGACCCCCGCCAGACCGGCGGATAACTACGTCCCTACCTCTCCGTAATCGACACCGCGACCGCCTGCACGGTGCAGAAACGGCGCAGATCAACGGAAAGGGGCCTTTAATGCCCACCGGAAAAGTGAAGTGGTTCAACGCCACAAAAGGTTTTGGATTTATCGTACCGGACGAAGGCGGCAAAGACGTGTTTGTACACATCTCTGCAGTTGAGCGCTCAGGCCTACAAGGTCTGCAAGACGATCAACCGATCGAGTATGAACTCTACAATGACGAGCGTCGTAACAAAACGTCTGCGGTCGATCTGAAACTGTTGTAGACAAATTTTCCCTTTGCGCCTATCTAGGCGTCAAGTCGAAACATATCGGCGGCGGTTCCGGGAACGGGGCCGCCGCTTTTATTTGTCTGAAAGAAAGCCAGAATTGATTACCCTCAGCCCACAAGAAGACCGCATCTTCGCCATGGCCGATCCGCTTGCGAGCGAGCTCGGACTGGAAGTCGTGCGCATTCGCATCATGGGCGGCAATCGACCTCTGCTTCAGATCATGATTGAGAAAGCCGGCGGCGCGCCAACAGATGTTGAAGACTGCGCGACCTTCTCACGAAATCTCTCACCGATTTTGGAAGCGGAAGACCCAATTACCGAGGCTTATCGCCTAGAGGTTTCAACCCCTGGTATTGACCGACCGCTCACCCGTGTTGGGGACTTTGGGCGTTGGGTCGGACACCTCGTTAAGATCGAATTGACGATGCCGCTTGAAGGACGTCGCCGCTTTCAAGGCATTATCCGGCGCGAGGATGAGGCCGGGGTCGCGATTGAGCTCGATGATGAAAGCGAGCTCGTTGCGCAAGTTCATGAGATGAGCAAAGCCAGCTTGATCCTCACCGACGAGCTTATTGATGCCGCTGCGAGCGATGGAACGCTGCCGCCGCAGCCCGGAGATGAAGATTTCGACAGCCTCGAAACAGACGAGGCAGAATCTGATACACTAGAAAACAACCCTGAGACTGGAGCCTGAAGCCCATGAGTAATGTAGGCGTTTCCGCAAACCGGCTTGAAATTATGCAGATCGCAAAAGCGGTCGCAGAAGAAAAAGCGATCGATCGTGCCATCGTTATTGAAGCGATGCAGGAAGCGATCGAGAAAGCTGCGAAGTCTCGCTATGGCCAGGAACATGATATCCGCGCAATCATCGATCACGAGACCGGCGAACAGAGCCTCTGGCGCATCCAAACCGTCGTCAATCCTGAAGAGATCGAAGACCCAGCGCAGCAGATCTCTCTGGTCGACGCCAAGAAGATCGATGCCGCTTTAGAACTTGGCGACGAAATCAAAGAAGAGCTCCCGCCGTTTGATTTCGGCCGTGTCGCTGCGCAGACGGCGAAACAAGTCATCATGCAGAAAGTGCGCGATGCGGAGCGTCAGCGCCAGTTCGATGAGTACAAAGACCGCGAAGGCGAGATCATCAACGGTATCGTGAAGCGCGTTGAGTATGGTCATGTGATTGTCGATCTTGGCCGCGCCGAAGGCATTATCCGCCGCAATGATGGTATTCCGCGCGAAAACTTCCAGCCAAATGACCGCGTCCGGGCTTACCTCTATAAAGTCAGCCGCGAGATTAAAGGCCCACAAATCTTCCTATCGCGCGCGCACCCTGACTTTATGGTCAAACTGTTCGCCGCTGAGGTACCGGAAGTGTATGAGGGCGTCATCGAAATCCGCTCTTGCGCACGTGACGCAGGGTCTCGCGCCAAGATTGGTGTGATTTCAA
This sequence comes from Pseudomonadota bacterium, assembly GCA_038526925.1. GTDB lineage: Bacteria > Pseudomonadota > Alphaproteobacteria > Caulobacterales > Hyphomonadaceae > Henriciella. Next base: position 1,102 of record JBCBGJ010000046.1, on the reverse strand, counting down.
ATGACAGCTCGATTGATCCGGTTGGCGCCTGTGTCGGTATGCGGGGTGCCCGCGTACAAGCCGTTGTCGGCGAACTGTCTGGCGAGAAAATCGACATCATTCCTTGGAATTATGACGACGCGACCTTCATCGTGAACGCGCTGCAGCCAGCTGAAGTCTCGAAAGTGGTTCTCGACGAAGAAGAGCACCGCGTTGAAGTCGTGGTTGCTGACGAGCAATTCCCGCTGGCGATTGGTCGCCGCGGCCAAAACGTTCGCCTGGCATCGCAACTGACCGGTTGGCAGATCGACCTCGTGACGGAAAGCGACGATTCAGAGCGTTATCAGATCGACTTCCAGCGTCGCACTGAACTGTTCATGACAGCCCTTGATGCTGATGAAACGCTGGCTCAGTTGCTCGCATCTGAAGGCTTCGAAGCCGTTGAAGACATCGCCTATATCGGCGCTGAAGACTTCATGCAGATCGAAGGCTTCGACGAAGAGGTCGCCGAAGAGATCCAAGAACGCGCCCGCGAGTACCTTGAGAAACTCGCCGCCGAGCAAAACGCAAAACGCCTGGAGCTTGGCGTCGAAGACGGCGTTATGGAACTCGATGGCATGTCTCCTGGTTTCGCTGTGAAGCTCGGTGAGAATGAAATCAAAACGGTTGAAGACGTTGCTGGCCTCGTGCCGGACGATCTCACCGGTTGGCGCGAGAACAATAAAGAAGGCAAGCCGGTCTGGCAGGACGGGATCCTGAAGAAGGGCGAAATGCGCAAAGATGATGCGCAGCTCTTCATCATGAAGGCCCGCGTGATCGCGGGTTGGATTGAGCCAGAAGCGCTTGAGCAGCTCGAAGCCGAAATGGCGGCAGAAGCCGCGAGTGTAGAGCAAACGGATCTTACCGAAGAAGAACGCGCTCTGCTTGCCCTCGGCGAGCTTGGAAAATCAGATAGCGACGAGAGCGTCGCTTCCGCAGAAGACAGCATTGATGTCAGTGATGAGGACATTCTCGCGGAACTCGAAGGCCTAGATCTCGACGAAGATCTTCTCATGGAGGGCGGCGACGATGCCGCAGAACCTCAATGATAGCGACCAGCGCCTAGAGGCGCGAGAGGACAAGC
>JBCBGJ010000045.1:0-10597 GCA_038526925.1 Pseudomonadota bacterium | reverse complement strand
CTCTCCTGTCGCGTTGCGCCGTTTTAGTGCTGAACCGATTGGAGAGCGCCATTGAGTTCAAAGCTCGGATTTTCTGTCGTGGCCCCGACCAAAGTAATCGTGCCCGCTTCGACATAAGGTAGGAAGCCATCTTGCTGCGCCCGATTAAAGCGGTGGATTTCATCGACGAAAAGTAAGGTCCCTTGCCCCATATCGCGTCTGCGCTGCGCCGCCTCGAACACCGCGCGAAGATCTTTCACGCCTGAGAAAATCGCTGAAATAGCTTCGAAATGAAGATCCGTTTCCTGCGCGAGTAAACGCGCGATCGTCGTCTTACCGACCCCGGGCGGTCCCCATAAAATAATTGAGGATAGATTGCCGGTTGCCAGCATCCGACCGAGCGCCCCGTCAGCGCCAAGTAAATGATCCTGCCCAACCACATCCGCAAGAATTTGGGGACGCAACTTGTCCGCTAAGGGCTGCGGGGCGGAGTCCGACAATCCTGAAGCTGCAAACAAGTCAGTCATACCAAATGCCTTCAAACGCCGAACCCAAATCCGAAGCTCGGGATTTACATAGTTTTCTCGCCCACACAAGAACGGAGCAGGAACGCCATTCTTCGATCGCACCGAAAACAAGTTGATTGACTGTCGAGACCTGTCTGGCAAGAAGGCGCGGCTGCGTTGTAATTTTGAAAGTTATCATCGCATGCCCGCTTCCAATCCGCACTCTGCCTCTCGGGGCCTCGTCATCGCCGCCCCCAATTCCAATACCGGCAAAACCGTCTTCACTTTAGGCCTTGTCAGCGCATTGAAGGCTCGCAGCGTATCAGTTGAAGTCGCAAAAGGTGGTCCAGGATATATCGACCCACAATTCCTAAGACTAGCGACCGGACAAGCGTGCTACAATCTCGACAAATGGGCGTTTGGCGATGCGCAACTTCGCGCCCGCGCATCCGAGATCACGCAGAATAAGGACTTACTCATCGTCGAAGGCATGATGGGAATGTTCGATGGCGCAGGCAGCACATCGGGGTCGACAGCAGACGTTGCTGACACGCTCGACCTACCCGTTCTACTTTTGGTCAATGCGAGTGGATTAGCTCAATCCATCGCTGCAATTGTTCATGGTTTCGCGACCTTGCGCGCGCGGCCAAAAGTGTGCGGGGTCGTCGCCACGCGCGTCGGCAGCCAACGACACGCTGACATGCTGGCCGAGCCTTTGAAAGAGACAGGGATTCCGTTGTTTGGCACTATGATGCGCTCGGACGCTCTAACCATCCCGTCTCGACATCTCGGCCTCGTTCAAGCCACGGAGAACACTCAGACGGAAGCTTTGGTAGACGCCGCACGCGATGCAGTCGAGAATGGAGTTGACCTAGATGCTCTACTTGCCGCGGCGGGTATCCTGTCTCCAAGCGCGCCGCCGAGGCGGCTTCCTCCAATCGGCCAAAGGATCGCGATTGCGAGCGATATCGCGTTCGAATTCGCTTATCCGCACATCCTCAATGATTGGCGCGCCCAAGGGGCGCAGCTCACCTTCTTCTCACCACTGGCGAATGAAAAGCCGCGAGATGATTGCGACGCGATCTACTTGCCCGGTGGGTATCCTGAACTCCACGCCGGTGCACTCTCTAGTGCTGATGTATTCCTAGAGGGCCTGAGATCCGCAGCCGAGCGCGGCGCGCTGATCTATGGTGAGTGTGGTGGGTTTATGGTGCTCGGCGAAGGCCTCATTGACGCACATGGAGAGCGCCATGCCATGGCAGGGCTACTCAGTCATTCCACCAGTTTCGCAGAGAAAAAGATGCATCTTGGCTATCGCAGCATTGCACCGCAGCCCAACCCGATATGGAAAACGCCGTTACGTGGGCACGAATTCCATAAGTCCTTCCTTATGGACGCTGGAACAGACCAACCCTTGTTCCGACAGTCTGATGCGTACGGCGAGGACCTTGGTCTGACGGGCGGCCAACGGGGCTGCGTTCTAGGGTCTTACACGCACATCATTGATCAGGCGCCGACCGCCTAGAGCGTGACATAGCCGCTTATACTGCGGCCGTTGCGATCGATCTCAATCTCCCAGCGACCTGAATCTCGATCCAGCGCTGCATCGAGATCATCGAGCGTTTTGATCGGCTGACCATCTACCGATTGAATAATGTCGCCAGACCGAACGACGCGTCGGGCATAGGCGCGGCGCATCACGCGCGTCACCAGCACGCCGCTATCGAACGGGTCGCGCCCTAACTCTTCTGCCAGTCGTGGTGACAACTCCGCGACTTCAGCGCCCGTGAATGGATGGCGTCCTTCCAGCAAAACAACCTCGGCCTCACTGGTCCCTGGCGGCGGCGCAAGACGCGCTTCGATCAATTGCTCATTGCCGCCTCGCAAGACGCGAAGGGTCACGTCTTCGCCGGGAGATTTTGTGGCAGCCAAAAATTTCAGTCCGCGTTCGTCAAAGACTTCGCGCCCGTCAATGCTTAGAACGAGATCGCCGCGCCGCAGATCAGAGCGGTCTGCCGGGCCATCATCATAAACTTCCGTGATGATCACCCCAAGCGGACGATCCAGGCCTTGCGCTTTGGCGATATCAAACGTCACGGACTGTCCTTTAAGGCCGAGCCAAGGGCGAACAATCGTTCCCTCATTCACAGCCGCGTCGACAACGCGTTTGACCATTTCCGAGGGGATCGCGAAGCCAATCCCGTTTGATCCACCAGACCGCGAGAAAATAGCGGTGTTGATACCGACCAATTCTCCGCGCGTGTTCACCAATGCGCCGCCTGAATTACCAGGATTTACGGCGGCATCAGTCTGCAAGAAGAACGCGTAGTCTGAAACACCGACATCGGTTCGCGCTGTCGCAGAGATGATACCCGTCGTAACAGTCTGCCCCACTCCAAATGGGTTGCCCACGGCCAAAACCAAGTCGCCGACCTCCACGCCAATCGTGCTAGCATAGCCAAGGATCGGAAGCTCTGCATCTTCGGTCTCGATGCGCAGAACGGCAAGATCTGTACGTTCATCGGCGAGGATAAGCTCAGCCGGATATTCCCGGCGATCTGCCAGAACGACGACCACTTCGTCAGCGCCATCAATCACGTGATTGTTCGTCACGACGATTCCCTCATCGCCAACAATTACACCAGAGCCGAGGGAGTTTTGCACGCTTTGACCGTTCGGGGTTCCGAACCGACGCCCGTACATGAACTCTTGCATGGTCATCCGGCGCTGCACGGTTTTTTTGGTGTAGACGTTCACCACAGCGGGCGAGACCTCTTTCACAAGCGGCGCATAGCTCAGCTCGATTTGAGCTTGGCTTTCAGGCACAACTTTATCCCAGAAATTGTCCGCAGACGCGGATCCATAGAGCGGGCTCACCAATACGAGCACGAGCGCGACCAAGACGAGGAGAACGGCCGCTAGAAGCTTGGAGACGTGTTTTGTCATGCTGGATACGTAAGTCATGATTATGGCTCTATTCCGGCGCACTGGCGGACGCAATTGGGCAGACATGAAAATTCCGTTAGATGCCTGTTATCTTTGTAGAATCCTAAGCCTCGCGCGCGCGCTTTTCAGCCAAAGCCTGCAGGTTTTTCTCATGATCATCACGGCTGATGCGGTAAAAGCTCACCGAAATCAGCATGAGCGTCCATAGCGTGAGCAAAGTAATGGCGTACCAGAAGCCCAAAGTTGCTATGGATTCAGGGGTTGCTTGTTCGGGTCTCATCCCCGGGACAATTGAGGCCGTTGCGAGGATAACAGAAGCGCTCAGCACTCCCATACCTTGGGCCAGTTTGCGCATAAAACTGATTCCTGCGAAGTAAACGCCTTCTGAGCGGCGTCCGGTTTTAAGCTCATTCTCTTCAACGATATCAGCAACCATAGCAGCGGCGAGCATTTGGTAGGCTACAATCAGAGCGATATCGAACACCGTGATGAAGACGATCGTATAGTACAACTCTTCGGTGCCATTCAGTGGTAGGAGACCAAGCAAGCGTGCAAATATAGGCGCAGGCGCGATGGTGAAGGCGAGTATACCAATAAAGATAGCCGCGCGTTTTTTACCCAACATCTTCCCGGCAACAGGCGCTATAAACAGTGCCAACGCGGGCGACAAAAAAACGGCTACTGTCACGCCAAAAATCTGCTGACTGTTGAAGCCCCAGAAAAACGTATTGATGTATTGGTTGAGCGTCGCGGACACTCCGGTCGCCAACAAACCGAACATGGTCGCGATAAAAAGCGCTCGAAATGATGGATTGGAAACGGTTTCCCAGATCTCCGAAATAACCTTGATTGGTGTCGTTTTCCTAACTGCCGGTGGCGGCATCAAATGCGGAATGTGTCGATGCGTCCCGATGGATGTAATCAAAATCGCTAGGAAGATGCAACTCGCGCCGAGCAAACCATAAGTATTCCAGCCCTCCAAATAGAAAATGCCAGATGAGTCTTCCTCGGTGGGTTTGAGCAAGACAGCGAAAAGCGTGGCTTGAACGGCCAACCCGCCGACCCACGCAAAAAAATACCGAAATGACATCAGAGACGTACGCGCATCGTAGTCGTGTGTAAGCTCCGCGGATAAAGCGTGCTGCGGCACCTCAAACAATGTGTACATCAAACGGACCAAGATGGTCAGCGTCAGAAGCCAACCGAATAATCCCATTCCCTCGAGCCCCGTGGGTGGGTTCCAAACAAAGAAATAGCCAACTGAGATTGGGATCATCGCGGCATACATGAACGGATGTCGGCGACCATATTTGCTTTTCAGATTGTCCGACCAATAGCCGACCACGGGGTCAGAAACCGCGTCAAAGATTAGCGCAATCCAAAGCGCCGCCGCGACCATAACAGCGGATAGGCCCAGAACCTGGCTATAGAAAAGCAAGAGGACGTAATCGAACCCGTTATTCTTGATGCCGCCTGCGGCCCCGCCAATGCCATATGCGATGCGGGTCAGCAGTCCCGGTGTGTGGGGCGCAGCGGTGGCAGTGTCAGACATGGGGTCGCCTCGATCTATTTCTGTTTATTCTTCAACCACGTTCGCCGCATTGCGGCTACGCTCTAGTGCGGCGAGGTTGGCTTCATGGTCTTCGCGGCTGATTTGATACCGGAATAGGAATGAAATCGCGGTTCCCCAAAGGGCCAATAGTCCGAACGCATAGCCAGCGCCGAGCAAACTCAACGTATCTGCTGGAACATCACCGGGTTGAATATTGCGAGACAGGTCCGCCGCCGCGAGCACGATTGATGCGAGAAATAGTCCACTGCCTCGCGCCAATTTCCGCATAAAGCTGATCCCGGCAAAATAGATGCCTTCAGACCGGCGGCCTGTTTTGAGTTCATTTTCCTCAACAATATCGGCAATCATCGACGCCGACATGATTTGGTAAGCGATGATCAAAGCAACATCGATCACCGTCACGCACAAAATGATCTGGAAAAGCAAATCACTGCCATTTGGAGGCATGACGCCAAGCAGCCTCAATATCACTGGCAATGGCGCGACGGAAAAGGCGATTGCGCCTACGATGATCGCGCCTTTCTTTTTTCCCAATCGCTTGGAAATTATGGGCGCGAGCACAAGGGCCAATGCGGCAGAGATGAAGACTGAGACCGTTAGAAGACCGGTCTGTGCCGGCGTAAACTCCCAGAAGAAGCCGTTGATGTAATAGTTCAAAGACGCCGCGACCCCAGCCGCCATAAAGCCAAATAAGGCGGCGACGAAAAGTCCTTGAAAGGATTTGTTTGATAGGCTCTCGCCGATCTCAGAAAAAACGCGCTTCAGTGTAATCTGACCCGCGTCTGGCGGCTTTCGCAAGTTGGGGATCTGCCGGTGTGTTCCTATTGCGCAGAGCAGCATCGAAATGACGATCGCGACCGCTGCGAGCGACCCATAAGCGCGGTAGCCTTCGACATTCAGAAACCCGCTTCCATACGTCTCCGTTTCCACCAGCAGGAAGGTCAGCGTGTAGGCCGCGATCGCGACACCGCCGGTCCAGCCGAAGACGTATCGGAACGAAAGAAACGATGTCCGCTCATCATAGTCATCGGTGAGTTCTGCGACCAAAGCGCTGCTGGGCACCTCATAGAAAGTATAGGCTATCCGGACCAAAATTGTGATCATTAAGAGATATGGAAACAAGGCGTTTCCAGTCATCCCTTCCGGCGGATTCCAGGCAAACACATACGCCACCGCAACTGGAATGATCGCCCCATACATGAAGGGGTGCCGCCGCCCTAAGCGCGTCTTTAGATTGTCTGACCAATAGCCAACGATCGGGTCGGTGATGCCATCGACAAACATGGCAATCATCAAGGTCGCGCCGACGAGCGCGGAATCAACGCCTAGAACTTGGCTGTAGTAAAAGAGGAGAAAATACTCAAAGCCATTGTTCTTGATGCCATTGGCGGCCGCTCCCGAGCCATAGGCAAGCTTCGTCCAAATGCCAGCTTTCCGCGCAGCTGCTTCGGCCATTCTTCCTCCTTAAAATGCGGCGGGCTTCTATATTTGTGGCCCGCTCACATTGGTGTGGCGGGGCTTAGAGCCCCAGAACCATTTTCGACATGATGTTGCGCTGGATCTCATTCGATCCGGCATAAATCGATGTCTTTCGATAGTTGAAATAGCTTGGCGCGACGGGTGCGGCATAATCTGGTGTTGCCAAGTCGCTATTCGCACCTGCTCGTGCGACCGCGAACGTGTCTTGCACGAAAGGCGCGGCGTAACCGCCAACGGCCTCAAGCGATAATTCGGAAATCGCCTGTTGAGCCTCTGACCCAGCGCATTTCAACATTGAGCTTTCTGGACCGACCGACTGTCCTGCAGACAAGGCAGAGAAAATCCGAAGCTCGGTCGCGTTGAGCGCTTCAATTTTCATTTCCATTGCCGCAAGCTTGCGCTGGAAGTCTGGGTCCTTCAGCAAGGGCTCCCCGCCGGACTGTTCGACACTTGCAAGCTTCTTGGTTTTTTGAAGCGCGTTTTTGAGGCCTGGCGCATAGGCATTTCCGCGCTCAAACTGCAGCAGATATTTCGCGTAGGTCCAGCCCTTATTCTCTTCACCGATCAGAGCGTCTTCAATTTTGACGCGGACATCTTCGAAGAAGACCTGATTGATCTCCTGCTGATTGTCTGTCGGGCCATCAAGGGTTGGAAGCGACGACACCGTGATGCCAGGTAGATCCATGGGGAAGATCAAGAAGCTGATCCCCTCCTGCGGCTTGCCTTCTTTCGAAGTGCGCACAAGACAGAAAATCCAATCGGCCCATTGTGCTTGTGTGGTCCAAATCTTGGAACCGTTGAGGACGTACTCATCGCCATCTCTGACAGCGCTCATTTGCAGCGAGGCAAGGTCAGATCCAGAGCCCGGCTCGGAATAGCCTTGGCACCACCAAATCTCAGAGCGTTTGATCTTCGGCAGATGCTCCGCCTTTTGAGCGTCATTGCCAAATGCCATGATCACAGGCGCGACCATCGACTTGCCCATTGGAGACATTTGCGGCGTGCCCGCTGCGGACATTTCCATATTCAGGATGTACCGCTGGCCTGCGCTAAGACCTGGTCCGCCAAATTCTTCCGGCCAGTTCGCGACAAACCAACCTCTTTCATCGAGCTTGCGCTGCCATTCCAGCATGCCGTCTTTGTCGAGATATCCATTCTTCGACATCGCGTTGCGAGCTTTGAGTTCGTCAGTGTAATTCTCAGCAATCCAGTCGCGGACTTCTTTCTGGAAAGCGAGGTCTTCTTTGGTGAAGGAAAGATCCATAAGAGGCTCCTATTCGACGATGTCGTACATTTCGATTGTTGGGGCACCTGCGAGGCACGCGCCGAGGCCGGGCTGTGCGGCCTTGAAGTATTCAGTTTGCCCGTGCGCCTTCAGCGCGTCGCCTGAGGCATATTGCTCCATAAAGATATAGGACGTTTCGAACCCTTTCGCTTTGTACAGCTGATAGGTCGTGCAGCCAGGCTCATTGGCTTTGACTTTCGCCATCAAGTCTTTGGCAACAGCTTCAAATTCGCTTTGCTTTCCGTCCTGGATTTCCAGTTTGGCAACAACCCCAATCATGGCGGTCTCCTCATCATATTTTAGACTACGTGTGAGACAGTATGCAGCTCGCCATGAACCACAAGCCCTCCCGCCGGGAAAGGTACGCGCTTCGTATCGTGTTTATTGAGCGAGTTCAGATTTAGCGGGCCGCCAAAGCGGGCCAATAAACAGACCCAGTATGATGATATTGAACAGGGCGTTCGAGGCATTGCCTGACGTGATCGATCCCGCGCTGTCCAAAATGAACCATGCGAGAAATCCAGTCACAACAGCTTTGCGAACAGCCTCTGGTGCAACGTCATACACCTCACCTGAAAGCCGCCAAATCAAAACACCCCAACCAAACAGGAATCCCCCCGCGAGCGCGCCAAGAAAAATCGTCTCCGAATGCTCATAGGTCTGAACAGAATCGAGCGGCCACACCAAAAGGTCCATGGTGAACCGAACCGGCTCAGCAGTTTCTGGAAATGTCCCAAGGAAGAATATTGGGCCAAACAGCATGACAAAGACGGCGGAAATTTTGAGATAGGTTTTGTGGAAATGAGCTGTGTACATTGCGGTACCTCTTGGACGACAGAATTTAAAAATGTAGCGATTGCTACATATATATCTATCACTTATCGCGTCTGCAAGATTTCTATTTTTTCCATCAATTACGGGCTTCTAGGCGAGCACTCTGGACGCCACGGCATCTAGGGCTTCGTCGAGCACAGCAATCCCAGCACCGGGTTTTGGTCCCTGTTCACTGAGCACGCGGCGCCACAAACGCGCGCCCGGCATGCCGTTGAATAAGCCCAGCATATGCCGCGTCATAGACGACAACCGAACTCCTTCATCAAGACGCGCTTGTAGATAGGGTCGATATGCTGCCACCGCCTCAAACGGCGAGACAGGCTTTGTCGTCGCACCAAACAGATGCGAATCAACCTGACCGAGCAATGCCGGAGTTTGGTAAGCTGCTCGCCCTAGCATCACGCCATGAAAGTCGTTCAAATGCGCGGCGCTTTCTTCAATCGTCTTGATGCCGCCATTGAGAACAATTTGAAGATCCGGGCGCTCGGCTTTGAGGGTTTTGACCAAGCCATAATCGAGCGGCGGGATTTCGCGGTTCTCTTTCGGGCTAAGACCTTTGAGCCAGGCCTTCCGCGCGTGAACCGTAAACACCGCACACCCTGCATCGGCTACGACATCAACAAAGTTGAAAAGCGTCTCGCGCGGCGGGTCTTCATCAATCGCGATCCGGCATTTGACGGTCACAGGGATGGAAACAGCCGCTCGCATTGCCGCGACGCAGGCCGCCACGGTTTTCGGCTCTCGCATCAAACATGCCCCGAACGCCCCGGACTGGACCCGGTCAGACGGGCACCCGCAATTGATATTGACCTCATCATAGCCAAACGCTTCGGCCACCCGCGCGGCCTCCGCCATCTTGTCCGGCTCATTGCCGCCAAGCTGCAAAACGATTGGATGCTCCTCCTCAGAAAACCCAATCAACCGCTCCCGGTCTCCATGGATGACGGCATCGGCCGTGACCATTTCCGTCCAAAGCAAAGCCCGCTTCGACAGAACCCGATGAAACGCCCGGCAATGCCGATCCGTCCAATCCATCATAGGGGCGACTGAAAACGTATAATCCAAAACTAAGTCAGAACCTCTGGTTCGCATTTGGGGGAGTCACTATCTTCGCGCGCGTCATAAGTCTTCCAACTCGAAATTGAATTCCGTGACTGAGCTGCCGCTCTAGAGGCCATAATGCGAGCGAGCAACTCGCCTAGCGCAGAACGATGGTTCTCTGGCCGATCATAACGATACGACGCGACGCATGCCATTTCACGGCGCGCGAGAGGACACGCGCTTCAATATCACTGCCCTGCTCCACCAAAAGCTTAGGGGTTTGAGAGTGATCAATACGCTCAACGTCTTGCTCGATAATCGGACCTTCGTCCAAGTCAGAGGTGACGTAGTGGGCCGTTGCACCAATCAGTTTAACGCCGCGCTGAAAGGCCTGGTGATAGGGCTTCGCACCCTTGAAGCTCGGCAGGAAGGAATGGTGAATGTTGATGCAGCGCCCGGACCATTTTGCAGACAATCCGTCAGAGAGAATTTGCATGTAACGGGCAAGAACCACCAGTTCACCCCCGACCTCATTCACGACATTTAAGAACCGCGCCTCACTCTCCATCTTGGTCTGCTTGGTCACAGGGATGTGGTGATAGGGAATCCCATAGAACTCGGCCATCGGCCTCATCGTGTCGTGATTGGAGACGATCGCGCGGATGTCGATTGGCAGAGATCCAATGCGCCAACGGTGCAAGAGGTCATTCAAGCAGTGCCCGAATTTTGAGACCGCGATAACGGTTGGAACCTTCTCATCCGCCGAGGTGATCGACCACTTCATTTGAAACTGCTCACCTTCAAGCTCAAGGTCTTTTTTGAACGCCTCAATATCCAATGAGCCATCGCCTGCGGCTTGGAAGGATATTCGGCACACAAACCGACCTGACTCCTGATCGCTGTGTGCCTTCAGGCCTTCGTCTCAACCTTTATTCACACCCATGGTGGGTTCAT
>JBCBGJ010000044.1:0-10598 GCA_038526925.1 Pseudomonadota bacterium | reverse complement strand
ATGTCCGCGCGATCGTAATTCCACCGTTGAGCTCCAACACTTTTTTCCGGACTTACAAAATCTCGAAACGCTTCAACCAAGATATTTCAGCCTTATGCGGGGCGTTTGCGATTGATATTGAGAATGACAAAGTCGTCTCCGCAAGGATCGCCTTTGGCGGCCTTGCAGGCACACCGAAACGCGCCAAAGCCTGTGAGACAGCCCTGATCGGATCATCTTGGACGAACGAAACAATTACCAACGCCATGGACGCGATGCTTGATGATTTCACTCCGCTTACGGATATGCGTGCATCACGCGACTATCGAATGACGACTGCGCAAAACTTGTTACGAAAAGCGTTCCTGGAAACACAATCAACAACGCGCACGCGCATCCTGCAGGTGACTTAACCCATGCTCGAACGCACCCATCGTCCCCCTCGCCCCGACAAAATCACCGGTGATGTGCATGACGCTCGCAGCCATGACAGCGCTCATCTACATGTGTCTGGGCAAGCGCAATACGTGGATGATCTGCCGGAACCTACCGATTGTCTTCATGTCTATGTCGCGATGTCAGAGCGCGCTCATGCAGAAATCTTAGAGCTTGATCTGAGCGCGGTCGAAACAGCGCCAGGCGTGAAGTGCGTGCTCAGCGCGAGCGATATTCCGGGTGAGAACGATATCGGTCCTGTGATCCATGATGACCCGGTCTTCGCTGAGAAGACTGTCCAATTCCATGGACAGCCGATTTTTGCGGTTGCGGCGAAGTCTCGCAAAGCAGCCAGATTAGCCGCGATGCGCGTACGCGTCCGTTATGATGACAAACCAGCTCTCCTGACTCTCGCCGAAGCGCGCGCGAAGGATGAGACCGTGGAAACGCCGCAAGTGATGAAGCTCGGCGATGCCCATGCGGCGCTCGCCTCTGCGCCACAATCGCTAAGGGGCACCCTCGAAATGGGGGGACAGGATCACTTTTACTTGGAAGGCCAAATCGCCATGGCCGTGCCGGGCGAGGATGGCGCGCTAAAGATTTACAGCTCGACTCAGAACCCAACTGAGGCACAGCATCTGATTGCCCACCTCCTGCATAAGCCGAGCGCCGCCGTTACGGTTGAAGTGCGGCGCATGGGCGGCGCGTTTGGAGGCAAGGAAACACAATCCACTTTGGTCGCGGCCATCGCGGCCTTGGCGACCGAAAAAACCGGCCGCCCAGCGAAGCTTAGACTAGACCGCGATGACGATATGATCATGACCGGGAAACGGCATGATTTTGCGATCGAGTATCAAGCTGGTTTTGACGAGAAGGGTCTGCTGCAAAGCGCTGTTTTTGACCTCGGCTCGCGCTGCGGGTTTTCGACAGATCTGTCGCTGGCGATCAACGATCGCGCCATGTTCCACAGCGATAATTGCTACTATTTGGGCGCAGCTGAAATCACCTCGCATCGCTTCCGAACAAACACGGTGTCCAACACAGCCTTCCGTGGCTTTGGCGGCCCACAAGGCATGCTCGGCGTAGAACGCATGATGGATGAGATTGCCTTCGCGGTCGGCCGCGACCCCCTGGATGTCAGATTGGACAATCTCTATGGCGGCGATGGCAGAGATCTGACGCCATACCACCAAACCGTAGAAGACAATGTCGCCGACCAACTCATAGAAGAGCTTGCAGAAACATCCAATTACCGCGCCCGGCGCGCGGCGATTGAGGCAGAGAATTTAGGCGACGGCATCATTAAGCGCGGTATCGCCCTCACCCCGGTAAAATTCGGCATTTCGTTTACAGCAAAGCATCTCAACCAGGCAGGCGCGCTAATCCATATCTTCACGGACGGTACGATCCAGTTGAACCATGGCGGCACCGAAATGGGCCAAGGCCTGTTCGTGAAAGTGGCTCAGGTTGTTGCCCACGAATTCCAAGTCGATATCGACCAAATCCAAATCATGTCGACTTCAACTGAAAAGGTTCCAAACACCTCGGCGACTGCGGCCTCTTCCGGGTCCGACTTAAACGGAATGGCAGCTCAGCAAGCAGCGCGAACGATCAAGGACCGCTTGATTGCTTTCCTATCCGAGCGCGAAAACGTTCCGCCTGAGACAATCGTTTTTGAGAATAATGAAATCCGCGCTGGCGATCAAAGCTTCAGTTTCAAAGAGGTCGTTAGCGCGGCTTATATGGCACGCATATCGCTGTCTGCGACCGGATACTATCGTACGCCAAAGATCCACTATGACAGGGACCTTCACCGAGGCCGGCCCTTCTTTTACTTCGCCTATGGCGCAGCAGTCTCTGAGGTCGAAATCGATACCCTGACCGGGGAAAACCGCGTCGTACGAACCGATATTTTGCACGATGTTGGCAAGTCCCTGAACCCGGCAATCGATCTCGGCCAAATCGAAGGCGGGTTCATTCAAGGCATGGGCTGGTTGACCACAGAAGAACTGGTCTTTGATGAGCTGGGGCGCCTGAGAACGCATGCGCCCTCAACCTATAAAATCCCCACGAGCGCGGACCGGCCCGGCATTTTCAACGTCGATATCTGGGAAAAAGGCCACAATCGCGAAGACACCATCCACCATTCTAAAGCGGTTGGCGAACCCCCATTTATGCTCGCCATCTCGGTGTTTTCAGCCCTGACGCACGCCGTAGCTGGCGCTGCAGAGCATAAAGTCTTTCCAAACTTAGATGCGCCGGCCACTCCGGAACGTATCCTCATGGCCGTCGAAGCGGCGCGCGAAACGCTAGGAGGCTGACGCTTCGGCACGCTGTGCATAGCGCTGGGCCATCAAGGCGCAGCCAACGAGTTGTAGCTGATGATAAAGCATCAGCGGTAACAAAATGACGCCGAGAACAGGCGAACCTGCGAATAGAATTTGTGCGATTGGCGCCCCATTGGCGAGGCTCTTGGTCGACCCACAGAAAACCGCAGCAACTTCGTCTTCTCTCGATAGGTTCAAGCGTCTCGCGGTAAAGACTGTGAAGCTGAATGCCACCCCTAAGAGGATCAATACAAGCGCCAGTGTCGCGGTGATCTCCAAACCTGTAAAACGGGACCAGATTCCGCCCGCCGTTGACGTGGCAAATGATGTGAACACGATCAGCAAGATCACGCCGCGATCGATCCAAGAAATAACGGGCTTATTCTTCGCTAGGAAAGCCTTGATCACGGGTCTCGCGATTTGCCCAATGACAAAGGGCGCGAGCAAGGTCATTGCAATGTTTATGATCGCATCCAAGAGCGAGAACTGAACACTCGCGGTTGCTGTAACGATCGAAATCATGACCGGCGTTAGCAATAAGCCTAATAGCCCAGACAGTGTCGCATTGAAGACAGCAGCGGGCACATTTCCTTTGCCCAAAACAGTCATAGCGACAGAAGATGAGATCGTTGATGGAAGCGCTGCAAGGAAGAAAAAGCCAAGTCGTGATGACTCCGGCAATACCGGTGCGAGCCCAAAATAGATTGCGAGCCCCAGAATCGGAAACATCACAAACGTTGTTGCCTGGATAAGCGCATGCACTTTCCAGTTTTTGACGCCCGCGACGAGGTTTTCAGGGGCAAGGTTCGCGCCATGCAAAAAGAATACGAAAGCGATCCCAAGTTTCGTGACCAATCCTAAACGAAGAGGCCCATCGCTTGCGCCCAACTGCGGCAGTAAGAACCCGAGAATGGCGCTCGCCACCATCAGGGTAACAAATCGATCTGGAAGAAAACGGGTCATGTATTGCGCCCTGCCACAGAGTGATTTCGTGAGCGAATTATTGTTTCGCTCTGGTCTAAATTATGCAACCTAATCATAGATCTTCCAAACGAGTACGAGACTTCGGATCATGCTTATTAAAACTGGCTTACTGTATTTCCAACAGGCCATCAGAGATGGCTCCATTCGCAAAGCTTCGGATCGATTGCAAGTCGCTTCCTCCGCCGTGAACCGTCAATTGCTGCAGTTAGAGTCGGAGTTGGGGGTCGAATTATTCGAGCGCTTGCCTCGTGGCATCCGCCCAACGGCGGCAGGTGAGCTGTTGATGTCGCATATCCAAGAATGGTCGCAGGATGTCGAAAAGCTACGCCAGGACATTGGCCGTTTAAAAGGTGGCGCACGCGGAACGATCCACATTGCCGCGGCCGAAAGCATCACGACCGAAATCCTGCCCGAAGCGATGGCGAAACTTCAAATCGCTTACCCGGGAATTGATTACAATCTTATCTCTGGCGACAATTACCTCGTAAAATCGGCCCTTCTCGCAAAGGATGCCGATCTCGTCTGTGCATTCGATATAACGGGCACCACTCGGACAGAAACCGTCACGTCAGTCAAAGCTCCGATTGGGGTCATTGTTCATCCAGATCACGTACTCGCGAAACGAGACTCCGTGTCGATATCTGACTGCGTCGAGCACCCCATCATCGCACCGACGCAAAGCTGGTTGAATCACAGCATTCTCAAGGACTTGATTGAGAATCCCGACTCGCCCTTTCAAATCGCCGCGCGCGTCGAGCGGATCGGTATGCTCCGCAATCTGGTCCTCTCAAAGCTCGGTATCGCCTTCTTATCGCCAATCGGTCTCAGCCAGGACATTCTCGATCGAAAACTCGCTTGGATCCCATTCTCCAAAGAGGTCGATCTTCAAACAACCGTGTCTCTCCTCGTCCCCAAAGGCCGGATCCTGGCGAATTATACGCGGGAGCTGGTTGAGCTTTTGAAAGATGGCCTGGAAGCGCACCAACAGGTTATTGCGCGATAGGTTTGCAACAATTAGCTTCAAGCGTCCGTATTATTAGACCCATTGAGACTTTCTGTCGGCTGAACTGCGCCTCATTTTTGGGCATTCTTGATCCACAAATGTAGCCATATGCGAGCAAAAGCGGTTTTCTGGAATTTCACCAAAGCACAGCTTGATACTTCGAAACACCGATGCCAAAAATGCATCACTCGAATCGAGCAGTTTGCGAACAATCGGAACTTAAGACCCATGGCACGCCCCTCAGCACCAGAAAGCCAGTCGAGCGACAGTTTCGCGGCAGAGCTCGCGAAGGTCGACGCGCTAGGATTGATCGATACAGCTGAGCGGTCGGCGGGCGTAGAGACTAATTTGGTCCTGCTGAAACATCATTTCGACATCGTGGCGAAAGCGCTTGCCGAGCTGGGCAGAACGGCAAAATGACCACCGATACGATGACAGCCTTAGAGATTGGCGCTGCGGTTCAAGCCGGGCGTGCTTCCGCTCTCGATATCACGGAAGCCGCGCTCGAGGCCATCCGCGAAAACAATCAGGCCTTGAACGCATTCACACTGGTGGCGGACACTTCCGCTCGCGCCTTTGCCTCAGAGATCGATTCACGTATCGCAAAAGGGCTTAAAGTTGGACCGCTGGCAGGCGTTCCGTTCGCGGCGAAAGATCTCTTCGATATTCAAGACGAGATCACCATGGCAGGCGCGAAGCTTAGAGGCTCGGAGCCAATGGCAACACGCGACGCATCCTCCATCGCCCGCATGAAAGCCGCAGGCGCTGTCTATTTGGGCCGGCTCAACATGGACGAATTTGCCTACGGCTTCGCCACGGTGAACGCTCATTTTGGCACGACCCACAACCCATATGACGTTGATCGCCTAGCCGGTGGATCATCTGGTGGATCTGCGGCGGCTGCCGCGGCGGGCTTAGTGCCTATCACGCTGGGATCGGACACAAATGGCTCCGTGCGTGTTCCAGCCAGCTTGTGCGGACTATTCGGATTGCGACCCACGCATGGCTCGCTTCCCATGGATGGCGTTTTTCCTTTCGTAGAGCAACTGGATACGATCGGCCCATTCACTCGAACGGTGGAGGATCTGGCCACTTCGTTTCGAGTCCTAGCCAATACGTCAGCGCCAAAACAGACTAAGAGATCATTCAAGGTCGCGCGATTGGGGGGGTGGTTCCGCCGTAATGGCGATCCAGACGGCAATGATGGTGTCGATGCAATTGCCGCTTCATTTGGTGGGGCCCCGCTCGTCGAGCTCCCTTTGACCGAGGCAGCTCGGTCGGCCGCTTTCTTGATCACGTCCAAGTATGGCGGCCTTCTCCATCAAGAAACCCTCAGATCGAAGGCGATGGAATATGATCCCGCGGTCCGCGACCGCTTAATTGCAGGAATTGCGCTGTCTGACAGTAAGGTCGCCGACGCAAAACTCATCATTGAACAATACAATAAAGACCTTCAAAGCGCGCTCGCCGAATTTGATCTACTCCTTGCCCCAACTACGCCATCCACAGCACCGAGAATCGCAGAAGGTATGATTGAGGTGGACGGAAAACTTGTTTCTGCAAGGGCAAATCTCGGGCTTTATACCCAGCCTCTCAGCGTCTCTGGCGTCCCTATTCTCTCCGTGCCGTTGAAACGACCCGGAAAGCTACCACTCGGCATCCAGCTCATTACAAATAAGGGACAAGAAGAAGATTTGTTTAGCGCTGCGGAGCTTCTCGTCGAGGCTGGAATCGTCGGCTTCAGCGCGACTGCTACTCAGAAAATCGAGGCGGTTTCATGAGCGAGCAGCATTTTGAAAATGGGATCGTCACAAGCCCGCATTATCTGGCCAGTCAGGCCGGTCGTGACATCCTCAAAATGGGTGGAACCGCTGTTGAGGCAGCAGTTACCGTCGCCGCCACATTAGCGGTTGTCTATCCTCACATGACGGGACTTGGGGGCGATAGTTTCTGGCTTGTAAGCTCGCCTGATGGCGAACTATTTGCCATTGATGCGTGCGGGGCTGCTGGGGAGAAGGTTGACTTAAACCTCTACGCCAACTCTGGACTGGATACGATTCCGTTCCGGGGTCCGCTGGCAGCAATCACGACAGCAGGCACGGTCTCCGGTTGGGCACGGGTGCTGTCCGAGTCTAACAGCAAACTGTCACTCGACGTTTTACTCAATGCGGCAACCAACTATGCCGAAAACGGCGTCGACGTTACAATGAGCGGCGCTGCTGTTGCTGCAAGCAAAGATCCAGAACTTGCCGGAAATGCCGGATATACAAGCGTATTTCGGCCAAACGGGCGCCCCTTGAAAGCGGGTGAAACGCTCAAGCAGCCCGCACTCGCCCAAACGCTGAAGCGATTGGCAGCCAATGGTCTCGAAGATTTTTATACTGGCGCCATTGCCGCCGACTTGGTTGAAGACCTCGCCGCAGCGGGGAGCCCGCTGACAGCCGCGGACTTAGCGTCACATGAGGCTTTCAAGACGACCCCACTCAAAACCCGGGCGTTCTCAAGTAGTCTTTTCAATTTCCCGCCGCCGACACAAGGCCTGAGCTCGCTGCTCATCTTGGCGCTATTCGAACGGCTCAGTGTCGAGACGGGCGAAGGATTCGATCACGTGCATGGCCTGGTCGAAGCGACGAAACAGGCCTTCGCACTGGCACGCAGGATCGAACTTGGAGACCCGAGCTTGATGCTGAGAGCGGCGCAAGACGTCCTTGAAGCGTCAGGCGAATTGGATGCGCTTGCCAATGATATCAATATGGAGGCGGCGAGACCCTGGCCAGAGCCGACGGAACCCGGAGACACCACTTGGTTTGGCGCCATGGACAATGACGGGTGGGCCGTTAGCGCGATCCAATCCACCTATTTCGAGTTCGGATCTGGCGTTACATTGCCGAAAACCGGCATCACTTGGCAAAATCGCGGTGCGAGTTTTACGCTCGCTAAGTCTGGATGGAACGCCCTTCGGCCAGGCCGCAAACCCTTCCATACACTCAACCCTGCCATGGCATTCTTCGATGACGGGCGAACAATGGTCTACGGCACCATGGGCGGAGAAGGTCAGCCGCAAACCCAAGCGGCGATTTTCACGCGCTACGCCAAGTATGGCATGGGCCTTCAAGAGGCCGTGTCTGCACCGCGCTGGTTGCTGGGTCGCACATGGGGCGACACCAGCACGAGTCTTAAACTGGAAAGCCGCTTTGACGCTAGTCTCATAGACGCCTTGCAAACTGCGGGACATGACATCGAAACACTTTCGGACTTCTCAGAAACGATGGGGCACGCTGGCGCGCTTGTGCGCCATCCTGAAGGGACGTTTGAAGGCGCGTCCGATCCCCGAAGTGATGGAGAAGCGAGCGGATGGTAACGACTCTCGACTCCCATATCGGCATTTCAGGAGCCCGGGTCGTACAACGGTGCGATCGGCTTGGCGTGCAACCATTTAGTGACATCGAAAAAGGCCTGTTCCGCGCCTACCTCATGCCGGCGCATGCAGCGACGATCAACACGGTCGCGACGTGGATGAGCGAAGCCGGAATGTCGACCCGGATTGATGGCGCTGGGAATTTGATCGGTCGCTATGAAGGCACCGAGCCGGGGGCCCCCGCCCTGATCATTGGCTCGCACTTAGACAGCGTTTATGATGCTGGTCTCTATGATGGGCCTTTGGGTATTCTGCTGGGAATCGAGTGCATAGCGGCGTTGCAAGAGCAAAAGCGACGCCTGCCATTCGCAATCGAGGTGGTTGCGTTTGGGGATGAAGAAGGCTCTCGTTTTCCGATCTCCATGATTTGCTCTCGCGCCATGGCGGGGACCCTCACGGAGCAGGATCTTGAAACTACAGATGGCGGTGGCAAAACGCCCGAGCAAGCGATGAAGCTTTTCCGTGAATGGGTGTTCCGACCTATGCACAACATCGATCCGCGGTCGGCAGCGCGTCGGCCCGAAGAGGTGCTTGCCTACCTCGAACCTCACATTGAACAAGGCCCCGTCTTGCAGACCGAAGACTTGGCTGTGGGGGTCGTGACGGGGATCGCAGGACAACTCCGCTTCGACGTTCAGGTTACTGGCGCCGCCGGGCACGCAGGAACGACGACCATGCAGCTGCGCCGTGATGCAATGGCGGGCGCCGCAGAAATGCTGGTCGCCATCGAAGCCATCGCGCTCGAAATTGGCGAAGATCTCGTCGCGACCACAGGCCGAATTGATGCCTGGCCGGGGTCAACCAACGTCATCCCGGGCCGCGTGACGTTCTCTCTCGATATCAGGTCTGGTGATATGGAGCGCCGCGACGCGGCTGCCACATCGATTGAGGCATCGCTTCGCAACATCGCTCGCAAGCGAGATTTGGACCTATCGTGGACTCAACTTCAGGACTTGGCGAGCTCACCATGTGACAAGGACCTCTCCAAACTGCTTGGAACCGCCTTGGAACGCGCGGGACACAAGAACAGAGCTTTAGTCAGCGGGGCTGGCCACGATGCGATGGTCATGTCAGCCCTTTGCCCAACCGCGATGCTCTTCATCCGCTGTAAAGATGGCATCAGCCACAATCCCGCCGAGCGTGTCAAAATAGACGACACCCAAGCCGCGCTCGATGTCATGCTAGAATTTATTACACTTTTGGAGGCGCGCGAGCGATGACCAAACCGTTTCGCCAAATCGATCCCCCACAACGTTTGCTCATGGGGCCTGGCCCGGTGAATGCGCACCCGCGCGTTCTTCGAGCCATGTCGGCAGATCTTCTCGGTCAGTATGATCCTGAATTCACAAACTACATGACCGAAGTTATGGGCCTGTATCGCCCGATTTTTGGGACAGAGAACCAATGGACATTTTTGGTCGATGGCACGTCGCGTGCTGGCATTGAGGCTGCTCTGATTTCACTCGCCGCGCCCGGCGACACAGTTCTTGTCGTAAACTTTGGACGGTTCGGGCTCCTACTCAAAGAAATCTTTGACCGTATCGGCGCGAAGGTTGAGACCGTGGATGCTGAGTGGGGCGAAATTGTTCCGCTAGAGAAAATCGCGGCCGCGATCGAACGCTACGAGCCAAAAGTCGTGGCCAGCGTGCACGGCGATACATCGACGACCATGGCGCAACCTTTAGATGGATTAGGTGAGCTCTGCCGGCAAGCGGGCGCTTACTCCTATGCAGACGTCACGGCTACAATTAGCGGCATGGAGATCGCGACGGATCGCTGGGGAATTGATGTTGTAACGGGTGGCTTACAGAAATGTCTCGGCGGCCCTTCTGGGTCTGCCCCGATTACAGTGTCCGATCGCGCGGCAGAATACATCTTCTCGCGCCGCCATACCGAACTCGGCATTCAGAGATCGGATCTCATGCAAGGGTCGGGACAGCGGATTGGATCTAACTATTTCGATCTCGCCATGATTATGGATTACTGGTCCGAAAAACGCCTCAACCACCATACTGAAGCGACAACAATGCTGTATGGTGCCCGCGAGTGTGCCACTGTAGCGTTGGAGGAAGGCCTGAAAGCGCGCTATGCGCGGCATGCACAAGCCGGTGCTGCTATGACCGCGGGCTTACGCGCGATGGGTCTCAAAATCTTCACTAAAGACGAACACCGGATGACGAATGTCACGGGTGTCTACATTCCAAACGAGGTCGATGGCGAGCGAGTCCGCACACGTATGCGGGAAGACTTCGAAATCGAGATTGGAACGGCGTTTGGTCCCCTGCAAGGCAAGATCTGGCGGATTGGGGCGATGGGCTACAATGCGATGAAGCACAAAGTCTTACTGACGCTTGGCGCCCTCGAGGCTGTGCTCCGCCGCGAAGGCTTCCCTGCCCCAGCGGGCGACGCTGTAGATGCTGCACTAGAGGTGTATCAGGCATGACCCGCGACC
>JBCBGJ010000043.1:0-10644 GCA_038526925.1 Pseudomonadota bacterium | reverse complement strand
TCGGGCTTCTCACGGTCACAGCCGACACCGACAGCGTCGGTGACGTTGTCCTCCGCGCGGCGGCTGAATGGGACCCAAGCTGAAGCGATCCAATATTTGGTTGCGCTGGCGGTTTCGGGGCTAAATCCAGAAGACGTAGTGGTGATCGACCCGCGTCACGGCATTCTCGCAGGTCCAACTGTGGGTGATGCGGAAGCTCCGGGCATTGTTGCTGAGGATCAAGCTTCGGCCCTTGAGCAAAAAATCAAACGCCTGCTGTCTGCGCGCCTCGGTGACGGCAATGCAGAAGTTTCTGTCAGCATGGACGTTAGCCGAGAGCGGACCGTGATCTCTGATGTACGGTTCGATCCAGAATCCCGTGTCGTGCGGTCGCGCACCACCAATGATTCAAACGAAACCAATCAAGGCGGCGGCAATCTAACGGTCGCGAGCAATCTTCCACAAGGCGACGCTGCCGGTGGACAGAATGAAAGCACAAGCAAAAGTTCGACCGAATCTGTCGCCTACGAGCTGAACGAAACACGGACGCAGACTGAGCGCTTGCCGGGCCAAATCGAGCGCGTCTCCATTGCGGTCCTTCTAAACCAGGAAGCCCTTGGCATTGATCTGACCGCGGCTGACGCTGCCACGCAAATCGAACAAGTCCGACAAAACTTTGAAGCGCTGGTTCGAAATGCGGCCGGTCTTGAAGCCGATCGGGGTGACACGCTGACAGTTGAGCTTATGCCATTCCAGGCCTTGCCGGAGGTCGAGCTAACACCCGCGCCAAGCATGATTCAGCGGATGCTCGAACAGCATCTTTGGTCTGCGGTTCAAGCGATCTTCCTGGGTGTTATCGTTCTAGCCCTGGGCTTTGGCGTTATGCGCCCGGTCTTTGCGCAAGGCCCTGCCGCGACAGGCGATGAAGAGGGTGCGGGCGAGGGCGGTACTAACGCGGCGGGCGTCGAAGGCGACCTGTTCGAACAAGCCAGCGACCCAATTGACTATCTCAAAGATTATACAAGCGAAAACCAAGAGCAGACCGCGGCCCTACTTCAGGATTGGTTGAAAGAAGACCGAAAGATAGCGGCCAATGAATAGCCTGCCGCCCCTCTCTCTGCCGCGGTTCCATGTGAACGCTCTGGCGCCTGCGGTGAAAGACCGGAACACTTTGGGGGGCGAGCGCGGGAGCGAAGGCGCGTTCGACGCAGAGCTTGAGGCGCAGTTGGCGCAAGCGGAAGATGAGGCTGAAGAGACGGTGGAAGCGGTGGATGTGCCAACCGCGCCGATGCAGCCAGAGATCGATACCGGGACCATCCTGCAAAGCTTAGAAGCGCAGATGGACGGTTTGCAGCAGGCAGCAGCGGCGCGCGCTGCCGAGTTGACGCGCGACTTTATCTCTGCAGCCTTTCCGCGCCTGGCGGAGGCTTTCCTAACCGAAGAGGTGATGCGGGAGCTGGAGACTATGGCGCCGCCCGCAATCGAAAAACTCGTGCTGAAAGTCCCGACGCAGTTCGGTGTCTCCTTTCAAAATGCTGTTCAAGCCTCGCCGCGCTTGAGCGAGATTTGTGAGCTGCAAATGCTCGATGCGGCCACAGATATTCATGTCGATGCAGACTGGCAGACAGGCGGTTTGCAGTTCGACGTTCAAAGATTTGTTGAGTCTAGCGTGGCCCGCATGAGCGGGTCGGAAAGCGTATAAGAGGGACCTGATGTCAGAGCCAGAAACAGTAGAAGACGTTGTTGGTGAATCGGAACGCCGGAGTGTGTCTCCGGAGAACCAATATAAGCGATCCATCTATGGATTGCCGGTCAATGTCGTGGTCTCAATCGGACGCAAGAAGCTCAGCGTGGCGGAGCTTCTAAAGCTGCGACCTGATACGATTATTCCTCTGACAGCGAAGATCGAGGATCCGATTGAACTGCTCGTCGATGATCGGTTGATCGCGCATGGCGAGCTGATTGAGCTTGAGGACGGTGCGATCGGGGTTCGCCTCACACAGATCGAGGAACAAGAAGATGGCTAGCCTGCCCGTGATGAGCTGGCAGAGCCTTTTCTGGCGCTCTCTTCTTGTTTTGACCCTTGCTATGACCGCCCTGACCGGGGCGGCTTTTGCGCAAGTGGTGCCGGATCAAGCGGCTGGACCTCTGGGCGGCCTGCTTGGCGATGGCCAGGGCCTTAGTGGTACGGTCGTTCAGCTCTTCTTATTCGTGACGATCCTGAGCTTGGTGCCCGGCATCGCGATGATGGTCACCTGTTTGCCCTTCATGGTGATTGTTTTCTCGATCCTGCGCCAAGCGCTTGGCGTGCAGCAGGCTCCGCCAAACATGATGATCATGGCGCTCGCCATGTTCTTGACCTTCTTCATTATGGAGCCGGTTTTCATGCAGTCCTGGACTGAAGGCCTCTCCCCATACATTGAAGGCGGTCTCTCAGAGCAGCAGGCCTGGCAGCTGACGACCGAGCCGTTCCGCGAATTTATGATGCGCCGGACCGATCCTGAAGCTCTGTTCGTTTTATCGGACGCGCTCAATCGCCCCGTTGGGCCTGAGGAGGAGCATTCCTTCTCGCTCCTCGCGACTTCGTTCATGCTGTCCGAAATCAAGCACGCGTTTCAAATCGGCTTCGTGATCTTTATGCCCTTCATGATTATCGACCTGGTGGTCGCGTCTGTTTTGATGGCTGTTGGTATGATGATGGTACCACCGACCGTGGTCTCACTTCCATTTAAACTCGGTTTCTTTGTTTTGGCGGATGGATGGTTGAAAATCACCGAAGCCTTGTTGAGAGGATATGCTTAAGTGTCGAACGCACAATCCAATTCTAATGGCACACAGCACATCACCGCGTCGCAGCGAGCGGCTGTCGTCATTGCCGTCCTTGGTGAAGAGGCTGCAAAGCCGATTGTCGATCGGTTGGACGACCAAGCGATCGCGAATGTTGCGGCTGCCTTAGAGACCATCCACTATCTCCCGCGTGAACAACTGATTGAGATCGTAATGGATTTCCTCGGGCATTTGCGCAGCTCTAGCGGATCTCTCCGCGGCGGGACCGAAACGTCTCGGCAATTGATGGAAAGCTTGCTCGATGAATCGCGCCTCCGCGTGATTTACGGCAATCAAGAAGAAAGCCTTGAAGACCAGCTGCCAGAGCCAGAGAACAAAGAAGACTTTAGCCGCCTTTGGGATACGTTCTCGAAGCGGGAGCCGGCGCATATCGCAAAATATCTGTCTGGCCTGACGCCGAATATCGTTGGCCTCATCCTACGCAATCTCGATGCGACGCTATGCTCGGAACTGATTTGCCTGCTCGAAGAGGGACAGCAATCAAAAGTCCTCAGCGAAATGGTCAACCCGCCGCCGCCATCTTATGAGATTGACGCAGTCGTGGCGCGCATGGTGCGCATGGAGTTCTTGCTGGCGCCTGAGGAAGATGATGATGACGGCGATGCGCAGCTGCAAGGTGTAGGCGAGATTCTCAGCCTCATGCCAAATGAGCGCCGTGAGTCGTTGATGGGGCATGTGTCCGACAAGCACGCCGAAAAAGTCGATGCGATCCAGAAAGGCATGTTCGAATTGGTGGATATTCCAACCATGCTGAACCGCAACTACGTACCCGTCTTGTTTAAGGAACTGGACCAAGAATTCCTGCTGCAATTGATGAAGGTGCTGGAGAGCGAGTACAAAGATGTCTGCGATTATTTCTTGAACAATATCTCGAACCGTATGGCCGATGGGATCCGCGATGATCTCAGCATGATGAAGGCTCTAAACGCCGAAGCGACGGAGCAGGTTCAGAAAGACTTCCTGATGAAGATGATGGCGATGAAGCGCGATGGTTTAATTGTGCTCGAACGGCCTGAGGAAGAAGAGGAGTAAGCGCGCTGGAGAGACCGGCGCGCTTGCCTGAGTTCGTTAAATAGAAAAGTCTATTGTACAACTAATTCGGCGTGGATCGCCCCTGCGGCGCTCATCGTGCGGATAATGTCCGCCATTTCTTGCGGGCGGACCCCAAGCGCGTTCAGGCCATCGATGAGCTGAGATAGCGTGGTGTTTGAATTCAGCAGAGCGATGTTCTGATTGCCTGTTTGGCCAACCTCAATGTCAGTACGCGGAAGGACAATGGTTTCGCCTTCGGCAAATGGATTGGGTTGCACGACAACCGGATTCTCTCGCACGCGGATCGAAATGTTGCCCTGCGCAATCGCAACTTTTGAAATCGTCACGTCTTGGCCAAGCACGATGGTACCAGACTTCTCATCAATCACGATACGCGCCCGCGATTCAACTTGGATCGGAAGGTTCTCGATTGCTGCGAGGACGCGCGCTGGTGACCCTTCCGTAGCTCCTATGTTGAGCTCAATCGTGCCAGGGTCACGCATGTAGGCGACTGGCGCGCCGAGAGCTGTATTAATGATGCTCTCAACCCGCGCTGCCGTCGTGAAGTCTGGCGTCTGCAGGGCCAAGGTCAGGCTGTCTTGAGAGTTGAAATCAAAGCTAATTTCACGCTCAACCATCGCACCGCTGGGGACTGATCCGGATGTCGGGGTGCCGACTGTATCCCGGGCGCCGGGGGCTTCGACATTTAGTCCGCTGACCATCACGCTGCCTTGCGCAACGGCATAGACTTGGCTATCGGCGCCGCGCAATGGCGTAAGAATGAGCGTACCGCCTTCAAGGCTGCTTGCGTCGCCCATGGAGGCCACGGAAACGTCAATGCTCGACCCACTCCGCGCGAAGGCGGGCAGTTCAGCCGTGACAAACACTGCGGCAACATTGTTCGGTCGAATATCCTCACCTTGCACGTTGACGCCAAGGCGCTCCAGCATGCTTGAGAGCGAATCTTCCGTAAACGGAGAGTTTCGAACGGAGTCGCCCGTCCCGTTCAGGCCGACGACGATTCCGTAGCCAACCAAATCATTGGTTCGGACACCTTCAATATCGAGAATGTCACGCAGCTTGGTCTGCGATTGCGCGACCGGTGCAGCCGCTATGGAGAGCAAAACTGCAAAGCTCAGAAGAGTGGAAAAAAAGCGCATAAATTATCTCAGATAGTTGAGGAGCGAGAGGTTGGAGAGGCGAGAGGTCAGCAAATAAGACGCCTCCAAATTGGCTTCGAGTTCTCGTAACTCGGTGGCGGCCTCGTACTGGTCTTTCCCGGCGAGATCGAGAAACGCCGCAGCGAGCAAAGTCTCCTCCCGCGATAGAACGGCTTGTTGGTCTTGCAAGCTCGACTGGCGAATCCCAACACCAGCTTGAATATCAACCAGGGCCGTGCGGGCGCCTTCAAGCCGCGAAAGCGCTTGATCCAGGGCCGGTGTGCCGACTTGGGCGAACGGTTGGTTCTCGCTCGTATTGGCCAGCGCCAATATTGCGAGACCCTGAAACATTTCCGCAAATCCGGCTTGGTTGGCCAAGACCGCATCTGAATCACTCGCGGTTTGAGTGCCTTGGTAGAATGTCGTTTGGAACCCGCCAGCCGGATCGTCGAAATAGGTCTGAACTTGCGCCGCGAAGTCCGCTTCATCTACGGCAGCAAGACCGATATTGGTGAGATCTAGAAGCAAGGCATCAGCGTCTGCAAAAGGCGGCGTCGCAGTTGCATCACCGGAGAAAAGGAACCGCTCTCCATGGCGGACGTTGAGGCGCGACAGAGCTTCTGTGAGCGCCTCTTTGGCCTCGGTCGCGACGGCATTTTGTCTTGGTTGATCAGAGACGCCGATCGCGCTCTGCATTTCGAGGGTCAGCCCTTCGGTCAGATCTCGCAAAGAGGTCAGCGTGTTGTCCGTAATGTCCAAGCGAATATTGCGAAGGTCGATGCGCGCTTGCTCGGCTGAATTTTCCTGGATGGCTTGATCACTTAACAGCGCTTGGTCGATGCGGCCATTTAAGTGCCCCACCAAGTCTGACTGCAGGCCCGATGTCGCTTCTTGAGCGCTGGACGCAATCCGGTCTTTGAGCGTGGACACGCTATTGAGCACTGAGGCGTTGAGAAAACCGTTGAGAGAAATCGAATTCATTGGCCTAGATATCCATCAGTTCGGTGAGCATCTGACTGGCGACTTGGATCACCCGCGCATTGGCCGCATAGGCCTGCTCGATGATCAGCAAATCCTGCATCTCAGTTTCGATATCCACGCCTGTTTCGTTTGCCTCGGCCTCTTGAAGGGTTTGGTACTGGAGCGAAATCGAAGACAGAACGGATTCATTTTGGATGCGTTGCTGCCCGGTCAGGGACCCGATTTGCGCGACGAGGTCAGAATAGACAAAGCCGCCTTGCAGGCCCGTGACGCTGATATTGCTCACCGTATCAAAAGCACCTGAGAGATTGGTCAGGATCGTGTTGTCCCCTGGCGGACCTGGGGCAACAGCGCCAAGCCCATCGCGCAAGCGCCATACAGCACCGCCGCGATCAGGATCGACGAGCGCATTTAGCCGTAATCTGCCAGCAACGCCGTCGCCAGCGGCTGCGTTTGTATCCAAGAAGAGTCCCGGATCGCCGAGGGGAAGGGTCGGGTCGACAGCAGGGTCTGAGAAGCGATTGATAAGGTCCTGCGCCATGACATCAAGCTGCGCCCCTAAGGTCGGAAGATCCGTATCGCGAAGCGTAAACAAGGCGCCAAACTTACCGCTGGAGACAGCGCCGTAAGCATTGGCACCTGGCGTAATGTCGACGCCGTCGACAGAGATGCCAGACAAGAGGCCATTGCCCAGAGTGATATTCGGACCAATCGCATTGACCTTGTTGAATTCAATTTCGCGGGCGGTGCCTGCCAGTAGAAAAACACCTTCCACTGTGAGCACGTCTATGGTTCCGCTTTGGCCATCGACAGTTTGCACCGGGAGGTATTCGGCAATCTGATCCACGATGCGCGCGCGCTCATCAAACAGGGCTGCGGCCTGCGCAGTGGTTCGATCCATGCCCGAAATTTGTTTGTTCAGCCGCTCGACTTGTTGGAGTGACTGATTGACGATTTCGACGCCTTCCTGAATGTCCCCTTCCGCGCGCCAGCGCTCTTGGGTGATCAGGTCAGAAAGGGCGTTAAACTCCTGCACCAAGTTGTTTGCCGATTGTACGACCGTATTGGCGTGTGTGGCAGACTCGGGGCTGAGGACCGCTTCGTCGATTGCGGCCTGCAATGAATTCAAATTTTGAAACAGCGCAGAGGAGTCGATATCATCGCCCACACGCTGCGAGATTGTTCCCCATCTCGTGCTGAGGATATCCGCTTGCGCGAGGTCACTTGAGAGACTTCTGCGTTCCGCCGTGAGGATCTCGTTCTGAGATCGATCGACACTAATGACCTGAACGCCGGCTGTTTGGCTGCCAAGGATTGTCTCGCTGACCGTCAGAGATCGGCGGACATATCCTGGCGTCGTGGCGTTGGCGACATTGGTAGCGACCAGATCGGCACGCATACCAATGACGTCTAGCCCAGACCGGGCGGATTGGATGGCGGATGTAATGCTCACGTCAAATGCCTTCTTGGCGGACTAAGCGTTATCGTTTGAGGTTGGTTGTTTCTTGCAACATCTCATCTACGGTCTGCACAATCTTCGCACTCGAAGAATAAGCACGCTGTGTCTCGATGAGGTCCGTCAGTTCGGCCGCGATATCCACGGTCGATTCCATCAGAGAGAAGCCTGAAATAGATCCGACGGGGCCGGTGCCAGCGTCCCAAAGGTACATGTCACCACTTGAGGCTGAAATGCTAAAGGCTTGGCCGTCGCGCGCGATCAGACCGTCCATATTCGGAACGTCAGCGATTGGGATTTGAAACAAAGTCCGACGGAAACCGGTATCGTAAATCGCTTGCAGATAGCCGCGATCATCAATCTCAACAGACTGCAAATCGCCAATTGGCGCGCCATCCTTGGTCACGGATGTGGGTGAGAAGGCTGCAGAAAGCTGCGTAATCCCCGCGGTGTCGCTCGGGCGACCAATGAAGATATCGACGGGTCCATGTTCGAGCGTCAGCGAAAGTAGACCTGTGGCGTTTGCGTAGGTCGCCCCGCCAGCAGCGGTCACGGTGTCGATCTGACCACCATTTCCTGTCGTGTCTAGGAATGTGACGTTGAAATCACCAACCGAAACAAGTGGATCGCCAGCATCATCGAAAACTTGGACGTTCCATTCATTACTTGATCCTGTCGCTGGAACCACAGGAGTAAACTCTAATCGGACATTCTGGGCGCGGCCGAGATTGTCGTAATACTCAATCGGCAGTGAATAGGCGCCGGTTGGGCTGCCAGCTTGTGTCGCATCAGCAGGCAGGTTGATATCAATATCGATCCGGCCGGTCGGGGCAGCAACGAATTGCGAGGTGGAGATATTTACCGGCTGCAAGCTGCCGCCGCTATTGCGGCTAACGCTGCCAACATCGCCCGCACTATCGGCAGGCCAACCCAGAAGGTATTTGCCGCTTTGAGTGCGCAGGTTGCCATTCTGGTCTGCAGAAAATGCTCCGGTCGGGAGCAGCATGAGATCTCGATCATCGCCGTTCAGGGTGGTGCCTTGAAGGTCGGTCACGGGGACCAGGCCGCGGCCTGCGACCGCGATATCCGTGGCATTCCCTGTTGAGATGAGTGAGCCAATAGCCCGAACATCTTTGAACGCGTCGACATTTACGCCGCCCGCGGAGTAGGTTGAGTTGCGCTGTTCGAGCACCATGCTCGAAAAGTCCACGTCACTGCGTTTGTATCCGAAAGTTTCGGAGTTGGCCAAATTGTCTGAAATGGTCGCGAGACGGGTGGCGTTTGCGTTCAGGCCACTTACGGCCGCGTTCAAGGATGATGTTATACTCATGTCGGTTGCTCCTGCAGTCGATGCAACCGAAAGTAGAAATCATTGGTTAATAGACGGTGTAGGTCGCTTAACCACTGATCTCTTGCTTGAGCAATGTGATCGAGATCCGGCGGTTCTGTGCCGCATACGGATCATCCTTTACGAGCAGGTCTGTATCGGCGCGACCAGACACCTCTTGGATGCGGTTCGCTGGGAACCCTGCGTCCATCATTAGACGTCGGGCGACGTTGGCGCGCTCGGCAGAGAGGTCCCAGTTATCAAATCCCTCGGCGTTTCTGAAGACAGCTGAATCTGTATGGCCGACGACTTTGACGGAGTTACCGAAAGCGTTGAACGACTGGGTCACCGTCTGAATGAGGTCAGTCAGCAAAGGCGTTGCAACGCTGTCGCCGCGTGGGAAGAGGGGAACATCGTCAGAGTCCACAAGTTCCATGACGATGCCCTCAGGAGAGAGTTTCACTTGAATATGCTCGTTCAGCAGCGGCGCTTCTTGACTGATCGCCAACTGTAACTGTTCAACGATATCTGCCTCTGCCTGCGCCAAACCGTCTTCGTCTGGCTCTCCCGTTTTAGACGTAGAGGGGCTGCCCGCTGTTGCATCCCGTGTCGCGCCTGTGCCTTTTTGGGCGTAGGTTTGTTCGGTGAAGATAGAAGACCCATTGAGGCCATCTGAACCTCCGCCGGAGATCCGGCTGACCGGAATGGTCGGGTTGAAATAGTCGGCGATACCTTTGCGCTGCTCTTCAGTGGTCGCGTTTAGGAGCCACATCAGCAGGAAGAAGGCCATCATCGCAGTCACGAAGTCAGCATATGCCACTTTCCAGGCGCCGCCATGATGTCCGCCGCCAACGACTTTTTTCTTCTTCTTAATAATGATTGGAGCAAGTCCAGAAGCACCATCAGCAGCCATAACGCACACCCGTTTTGTTCAGTGAGCCTGGATTAGCAAAGTAAGGTAAATTTCCTAAATACAACTACACGGCGATTTTTTCGGCGGCGATAACGTTTTATTCACCTAAGAATTCAATTTTAAATGGAGAGATTGCGTGATCCACTAGGGGTGTATTTTGACGTCCGTTCTTCGGAAAAAGCTTGAATCGAGCGGTGGCTTACCGCCGAAAGTGTTACAGAACCGGACGTTCTGGCTGACGCTTGAGGCGACTATTGCCGCTTGGCTAGACGATGTTTTGGGCGGGGAAAACAAAGTCAGATTGCAATCGCGCGAGGTTTGCCGCGGCGCTGCCCTCCCGGATGATCTTTTTGGTGCCTACCTGTATGGCTTCGAGAGTGAGACCGATGACTTTATTGTTGGGGTCTCCATCGACAATTTGATTGCGGCGCGTGTTGCCGCTGGAAAGCTGGAGCAAGATCCCGCCGCTCTCTCAGAAGCGCCACAACTGTTTCTGCAGCTCCTACTCGAGTCCCCTGCAAAAGCGCTCGGCGAATCGACCGCGCGCGCGTTCGGGATGGTTGAAGAGGATGATGAACCGCCTGCTTGCATCGCGTTTGAGAATCTCTCCGTCGAGGGCAATTGCCTGCTTGTATATTATCTAAGTGATATTGAGGGGCAGGCCGTACGCGTCGGCGTGGCGCTTAAGCTCGATAAGACAATCGCTATAGCGATGGCCTCTTCAGAAGACGGTATCGCCAACGCTCCGAGTGAAGAAGATGCGACGCCGCCGAGCTTAGACGAACCGCTGGTCCAAAACTCCAGCGTCAATCTTGAAATCATTATTGACCGGTTGCCGATGAGCGTCGCCGAATGCGCGCGCCTCGAGAGCGGAAGCGTGCTCACGCTCCCCGGCACCGATCGATCAAAGCTAATTGTGTCCGCACAAACCGTGGACGGTCCTGTTGAT
>JBCBGJ010000042.1:0-10776 GCA_038526925.1 Pseudomonadota bacterium | reverse complement strand
ATCGCCGTCCTGATTGATGATTAGCCGGCCGTAGGCGCCGGGGTCTTTCGCTTCAAATCCTAGAACACCTACCGATGCGCCCTGCTTCAACTCATCAAACAAGGCTTCGACGGCGGATAATGGGATCAGCGGTGTATCGCCGTAAAGAACGACTAAATCTCCATCGTAGCCCTGCAGCGCCTCCTTGGCAGACTGAACGGCATGCCCTGTGCCCAATGGAGGGTCTTGGATTGCAATCGCATCGCGTCCGAGCGTTTGGCTCACGTGCTCTTGCACGGCCACGCCAGCAGGCGAGCAAACAACAATCACGCGTTCGCAACCGGCTGCTTTTGCGAGCTCGACCGACCAATCCACCATCGCGCGCCCACCGACCGGGTGCAGAACTTTGGGGAGCGACGAGCGCATACGCGTTCCTTGTCCTGCCGCTAGGATCACAGCCGCTCGTTTCGTCATGTCAAAATTCCCTCGCGAATTTTCTGGGTCTGCCCTAGAGCAAGTTCTGAGTCGATGCGAGCCCTATTGTCGCTTGGGGGGCACGGCAGCGGCCGCGATCTATACAGGATGACTGCATGGCATATGATTTTACGAGCTGGACCATAGTCTTCGATCTGGACGGAACTTTGGTCGAAACCGCGCCAGACTTGCATGCAGCGCTCAATCACACATTGGCAATAAAACAGCTCGCCCCGGTTTCGCTTGAGAGTATCCGGATGATGATCGGAGACGGTGCGAAAGCTCTGATCCGCAAAGGCTTAGCGCAGAATCAGGCTCCCGTTGATGAAGACGAAATTGATCAACATCTATGGCCGACATTTCTTGATCACTATCTGGAAAATATCACTCGATTAAGCGTTCCATTCGAGATGTGCCGAGAGACTCTGGAAGACTTGCGGGCTCACGGAGCAAACCTCACCGTTTGTACAAACAAAGCTCAGCATTTGGCTGAACAAGTTCTCAAAGGGCTTGATTTAGAGAGGTTTTTTTCAGCAACCGTCGGCGGCGACGCACTCGCAATTAAGAAACCCGATGGGCAACATATCATCGAAACTGTGCGCAAGGGCGGCGGTGATCCAGCTCGTACAATTATGGTTGGCGATGCCTGGACAGACGAAAGGGCAGCCCGCGATGCGGAGCTGCCCTTTGTGTTCGTGTCATTTGGATATGGCTCTCTCTCCAACCAACCCTATGACCGCCTCAGATCAATTGATCATTGGCGAAACATGCAGCAAGCCCTCTCCGAACTTGCTCGCCTGGATTAATCTGGACGGTACTCGCTGCGAACTTCGTTCACGTTCACGAGCTTGCGGCGCGGCATACCGTTGACCATGTTGCTGCGAACGTCCGTCCGCGCGCTACGCATGGCAGGAACGAAGCCAGCGTCGACCAGGTCAACCTCTACTTCATACCCACGATCTGCCCAATATTCGGCAATTTTATCCTTAAGACGGCGTGCGCCGTCGTTATTGCACCAGTCTTTCATAAGTCTCACTCTCCACATCTTGGTCGCCTTGTAGGCTTAAAAACGGCGACTGCTAAAAGATGTCCTTCACTGCACTTGAGGGCTTGTTGCCCCGTCTAAGTGACCCCTAGATGCCTGTTACGAAACCGACATACAAGTGGTTTTTTAGGGCATCTTTGTGGCACCCATTGAAGATGAACAGCCATTCATAATGAACAACCATTCATCTGATAAATAGTTTACACCTAGCGTTCATAAAACTGTCTAAAAGCCAATGGATACGCTACACAGACTACGTTTTTGGCAAAATGCAAAAAGTTAACGCCGCAGGCCCTTTTCCTTGCAAACCCAACCAATTTGGCACTTTTGCATACCTGGCATCCATTTATACATAAATTAAATCGGGTGTTTTTGACAGCGTTCGACAGGTGTTCTCCGTGCAATCCAACTACACATGGCTGTTTGTTCCCGAAAAATGGATGTTCGCAATCGAATGACGAGTATAAAGACGAATCGGCACACGGAGACAGCAAGCCAACGTGCCTTTTTCAGTAAAGCAGCAATCAAGCGCTGGACCATTTCGGAAATCACATCACATAGGACCCTATGAGTTTCGACATAAGAACCTTTCGCGATACGCTCGGACTTTTTGTAACGGGTGTCACCGTTATTACGACCCGCGATGCGGACGGCGTTCCTGTCGGAATTACCGCGAACTCTTTCAATTCCGTCTCTTTAGATCCACCGCTTGTTCTATGGTCGGTCGGGTTGAACGCGCTCAGCCTTCCGGCGTTTTCTGAGGCGAACGCATTTGCCGTTCATATTCTTAGAGAGGATCAAGCCGCGCTTTCACAACGGTTTGCACGATCTGGTGCAGATAAGTTCGAAGGTCTTGCCATCGACGCCGGACTAAATGACCTGCCACTCCTCCGTGACTGTGCTGCCCGCCTGGAATGTGTTCCATATGCAAAACACAAGGCAGGCGACCACACCCTCTTCATAGCTGAGGTGCACCGGCTGGAATCCGATCCCGATGCGATGCCCTTGGTTTACCACGGCGGCCGGTATGCCGAACTCGCAGATAAGCCCGTACCCACTGTGTAATATAGGGTTAACGAGCACCGCTAAATCTTGTGCACCCCTTAGCGAAATATAAGCCATTCCGTGAGACATAAGGATCACGAGGTCAAAAGGCCCGTACCGCAGCTCGCTCGCTGCACGATCATGGAGTTTAAAAATATGAGTTTTCGCAAACTGCTTTTGGCAGGCACAACCCTTATTGCAAGTGCCGCTATCGCAACCCCAGCAAATGCATCGATCATCGATCGTCCGCACTTTAAGGTTCTGGGAGTCGTCATCGTCTGGGCCGCCGACGATTCTAATGGAGGCACACCGATCGCCACAGATTTCGTTATTGATAGCGATAATGGTGGTAACAATGATGCTGACCTGATCGGCGGAAGCGCCATCGATGGCCGTACAGTTGTCACCGGTACGCTTGATGCAACCGCTGACGCAAGTTCGACTGCTGGCCTTGGTTCAATCCTGAATATCGAAGACTCTGGCGGCACGACGCTGGCGACAGCAAACACTGACACGCAGGCCACGTTCAGCGCATTTGATGTAACAGATGCAACGCTGACCAGCGATGACCTCACTTATGAGTCTAGCTTCTATGTCGCTTCGAACACACCGTTTGCGATCGATGCAGAAGCCTCGAACCTCGTTGAAGAAGGCGACTTTAACGCTGCTGATGTCGCTTACGACTTTGATGTCACTGTCAGCGGAACTGACGGGACTGGTCCATCTGCACTGACCTTTGGTGGCAACGCGCAAAGCCCGGGCACCGGTTTCTCTGCACCAGCCGACCTCGACGCGCTGACAACCCCAACTCAAATCTTCAACGGCACAGCTCGTACAGCGGCCAACCCAGGCTCAATTGTCAGCCAGTCTGTTCGCTTTGATGCAACTTACACACTGGGCGCAGGGACAGCTTACGACCTGTCTCAAGGTGCTGGTGAAGTCAAAGCAGACGTCGTTTACACGGTCTACGTACCATAAACGAACACACCAATTGATCTTTGATCTGCAGCACGCCCAGTCCGATTTCGGACTGGGCGTTTCTGTGCCACCGCCCTTTGCGTCCAGGCCAATCCTGTATACAGATTGCGGCCATGAAGGCGATCTTGCGAAGTGCGTTTGTGACCAGTCTGCTCGGCTGGATCATTTGGCTTTATATGGCGCTGTGTAATCGCACCATCCGATGGTCCGTTGAAGGCGATGAAGACGCTCTCAAAGTATGGCTCGGCTACCCCAATATTATTGTCGCTGCCTGGCATTCAACCATTCTACTTCTGCCTTCGGGTTGGAACCGCATCATCCAAAAATGGCCGGAGCAAAAAACCAGATCGGCAATGCTGATCTCGCTCTCCAAAGATGGCGAGCCCGTCGCGAAAGCCATCAAACATCTGGGATTGGAAGCGGTTAGAGGTTCATCAACCCACAAGCGTAAAAAGCGCGATAAGGGTGGCATGAAAGCCCTCGCGGAGGCGTTGCGAATTCTTAAGAATGGCGGCGGCATCTGCATCACACCGGACGGCCCCAGAGGACCGGCCGAAATTGCCCAGAACGGCCCTATTATCATGGCGCAAAGAGCGGGGGCTCCGATTTTGCCTTACGCCATTGTCTCATCACCGCGGCATCGTCTCGGCACGTGGGATGGTTTTCGCATCCCGTACCCGTTCACACGCGGCGCCCTCGTCTTTGGCAAAGCCGTTATTCCAGAGCCAGGCGACGACAGAGAAACGCTGCGACTGCAACTCGAAGAAAATTTACGTAATGCAATGGCGCGCGCTGAAGCGATCGCGCAAAAAAAAGGCCGCTCCTAAGAACGGCCAAGTCAAGCAAGAAGGACGTCACCAAGTTGGCCGTAAGAAGCGGTCTCCCTGGCGACAAATATGTTTTAGCTTAACCAAGATGAACGCAGACGGAGCGCCATCTCATTTTCTGTTCATCTTCGCAGGGGTGTTTGCGCCTTTTCTGAACGCCTATTCAGCTGCGCGCGTGAAAATGGCCTCAAGAGAGCGAAGATTCATCCCGTTCTTGAGATAATTGGCCGGCGTCAGGTTAACGGCCTTGATCATCGCGCGCTCGATTCGCGTATTGCCGTCCTCATCCGGCACCAGATCGAAGTCGATAATATTGATACAGCCCGTATCCTGCTCGAAGCCCGCACTGGCCCCGAGCGGTGCTCCGATGGCCCAGGCCAGAATCATTCGATTCACGACCTCATGCGCCACGAGCAGCGCAGAGGCCCATCCCGGCCGGGACAGAAGCCCTTTCAATCCATCTTCGATCCGGTCCATAGCATCCGAAAACTTCTCGCCGCCCTCAAGAAAGGTCGCGCCGGGTTTCCCGGCCTGCTCAAACTGGAAGGTCATTGTCGCCGCCAGGTGCTCGGCAGACTTGAAATCAATATACTGGCCAGACCGTAACTCTTTGAAACGCGGCTCTGACTCTAGCGGAGGCGTATCTTTTTCGTGCTGAGCTAGAACAATCTCAGCTGTCTCCTGGGTACGGCGAAGTCCGGTATAAAAAGCGGCGTCGATATGAACGTCTGACAGTGCGATACCGGCCGCTTTCGCTTCGATACGACCTTGTTCTGTAAGGTAGGCAATACTCGGATCCTGCGCCGCACGCACTTCGGGCGACGTATAGTCGACAAAGCCGTGCCGCATCAGGTAAAGGCGTCGACGCCCCGTGGTTCCAGGCAATGCACCCATAAATCGCTCCGATCATCGCAAAACTGAGAGCTGGTGTTTAAGCGATTCCCCAGTCTTTGAGCACCTCTTCTTGATGCTCTCCAATCCCGGCGGGCTTGCCTTGGATGGCGCCTGGCGTTTTCGAAAAACGTGGCGCGGGGCCTGGTTGCACAACGCCATCGATGGTTTCAAACGTCCCACGATCGGTATTGTGTTTATAACTCGGTGCCTCAGCCATTGAGAGAACCGGCGCGAAGCAAATATCAGTCCCTTCCATGATATCGCACCACTGATCACGCGTTTTCGTTTTCATCACGCCGATCAGTTTCTCTTTTAAACTCGGCCACTTGGAGCGATCCATTTGCGCTTGGAATTCAGGATCGGTCAGCCCGGCTTTCTCAACCAAAAGCGCATAGAATTGTGGCTCAATCGATCCGATTGAAACCCATTTGCCGTCAGAGCACTCATAGGTGTCATAGAAATGCGCGCCGCCATCCAGCAAGTTAGCCTCGCGCTCATCCGTCCACACCCCCATAGCGCGCATGCCATAAAACATAGTCGCCAATGAGGCTGCGCCATCCGACATGGCGCAATCGATGACTTGCCCGTCGCCGCCATTCTTCACGTTGATGATCGCGGCGAGCAGACCCATCGCAAGGTAGAGCGCGCCGCCGCCATAGTCGCCGATCAAATTTAGAGGTGGGCGCGGGCGACCATCGCCATCTCCCATCGCATGCAGGGCGCCGGTAATCGCGATATAGTTCAGATCGTGTCCGGCCGAGTGACTGAGAGCACCATGTTGGCCCCATCCGGTCATCCGCCCGTAGACGAGTTTAGGATTCCGCGCGAGCACGATATCAGGCCCCAATCCATTACGCTCCATCACACCAGGACGGAAGCCTTCAATCAGCCCATCCGCTTTCTCCAGGAGTTTCAGCGCCGTCTCGCGATCGCCTTCATCCTTCAGATTCAGCGCAACAGACCGACGCCCCCGGCTCATCACGTCGGTGGGATTGCCCGGTCGCGCATTACCAGCGCGGTCAATTCGAACAACATCCGCTCCCATATCACTGAGTAGCATTCCACAGAACGGACCGGGGCCAATCCCCGCGAATTCGATTATCTTCACGCCTGAAAGCGGGCCTTGCGCCATAATTCACTCCCTAAAATTCGGGTTTGCACCTCTTCAATCAACCAGACTTTAAGACTCAAGCTGGCAAAGAAAAGGCTGACGCTACGTCGCTACGGGACAGAAATTATGTTCAATGATCAAAGCTTTGATGCTCCGATTATTCATGTCGTATCCGAGAGTCCCCGTTTGGAGATGCTGCAGGCTCGTCTTCGACAAAGCGGCGTTCGGCCTGTCCCGGTGCGCGGCAGCTATTTACCGCCCGATACAGCACCAGCGCTTATTGACCTCTCTACTCGCGAAATGGCGGTTGAACCCGGCGATCAACGATTGATCATCACGCTGGGCCGGGAGAACGCTTCATCCAGCCAGAGCGATATTCATCTCACAGATGTCGCAGAACTGGCGACGCTCGCCGCGCGAATCTCCATTCGCCAACGTGAAAAGCAACGCCGGCGAGAGATCGAGCTCCGCTCACAAACGCTTGCAGAGTTTGGTGTAGAAAAACCTCGCGCTCGGCCGCAAGGCAAAGCCAGACTGCTTTGGCTAGGTCATGATGCGCCGTTTCTGAATGCCATTAAAACCAGCCTCAGAGAAAGCGATATTAGCCTGGTCGCAGCCATCAGCAGCCTGACCGCAGAAGACTATCTCGAAAGTGGACGCTTCAAAGTTATCGCACTCTGCCCATCTCATGCAGATGATGAGGCGTGTAAAATGCTAGCGCGCATCAAACAAATTCCACTCGCTCAGACGCCACAAACTCTGCTGCTCCTACGCCGTGAAGTTGCGGTCCAACTGGATCAAAAGCTCCTTGAGCAAGCCGACCAAATTATTGATATCGCTGGCGACCTCGATGCCGTTGCCGCTCGCCTCAAGCAGGCATGCGCCGAGCTCAACATGACTTCAAATCCGCGCGAAAGCCTGACCTCGATTGCGAGAGACGCGACAAGTGGATTGGTTTCCCGCGCTTACCTTGAGACCCATCTGCAGGCCCAAATGGAGCAAGCCGATCAAATGGCGGCGCCACTGTGTGTGATCTCAATCGATCTAAAAAGCGATGAAGATGTGCGCGCAGTCGCGCATAAAATCAAAGCCCTGCTGCGCGATACAGATCTCGCCGCACGCTTGGACATGAACCATATTTGCGTAACCTTGCCGGATACGCCTTACCGTGGAGCAGTTGTCCTTGCGCGACGAATTGAGGAAGCGATGAATCGGTCTGTGGCTTGGCGAGTCATTGAAAAACGCCAATTCCATACGCTTAAATCGCTACTAGGCGGACTGACGGCACGGTCTGGCTTTTCAACCGAACGCCGCGCCTAAACCGTCGCGGTTGCCTGCAACTCTTTGAGCAAGCCTTTAACAGCATTCATGCGCGGCTCCGCATTTGCGGGAACGCCCATAACGACCAGCTTGCTATCTGGACGAAGCTTCATTTTTCCAGGTCGAGACCGAACCAGAACCATCAGCTGAGCCGGATCAACACTCGTGTCATCCCTGAATGTGATGACGACACCTTTGGGTCCGGCATCCAGTTTGGAAATGCCAAGCTCTTTACAGGCCACTTTAACAGCCGTGACATTGAGCAATTGTTGCGTTTCGCTTGGCAGCGGTCCGAAGCGGTCGATCAGCTCGGCAGCAAATGCCTCTCGCTCTTGCTCAGTGCCAAGGTCCGCCAAGCGCCGATACAAGCCGAGACGGACGCCAAGATCTTCGACATAGCCATCTGGGATGAGGACAGACAGACCAAGATTGATTTGCGGCGACCAATCATCAGCGACTTCATCTTCGGTGTTCGAGCCCGATTGAAGCGCCTTCACCGCGTCTTCGAGCATTTGCTGATAAAGCTCGACGCCAACTTCTTTGACATGGCCTGATTGCTGATCACCAAGAAGATTGCCGCCGCCGCGCATATCCAGGTCATGACTGGCGAGCTGGAAACCGGCGCCAAGGCTATCTAGCGATTGCAAGACCCGAAGACGCCGCTCAGCCGCTGGCGAGATGACGCGATCCGCTGGTGTGGTCAGATAAGCGTACGCTCTGAGCTTTGATCGCCCTACCCGGCCACGTAATTGATAGAGTTGCGCCAGGCCAAATCGGTCTGATTTATGGATCACCAAAGTGTTGGCGCGTGGAATGTCCAGCCCGCTCTCCACAATCGTGGTCGAGAGCAGAACGTCATACTCGCCCTCATAGAATGCCGTCATCAAATCTTCGAGTTCACCAGATGGCATCTGGCCATGCGCGACACAGAATTTGACCTCCGGCACATTCGATTTGAGGAAGTTCTCTAGATAATCGAGATCAGAAATTCTCGGCGCAACATAATAGCTTTGGCCGCCGCGATACTTCTCCCGAAGCAGCGCCTCTCTGATGGTGACTGTGTCGAACTCCGTGACATAAGTTCGAACCGCAAGGCGGTCGACGGGCGGCGTCGCAATAATCGACAAGTCTCGAATTCCGGTGAGCGCCATTTGCAAAGTTCGAGGAATTGGCGTCGCCGAAAGCGTCAGAACGTGTACGTCTGACTTTAGCTCTTTTAGACGCTCTTTATGTTTCACGCCAAACCGCTGCTCTTCATCGACGATCAAAAGCCCGAGGCGCTTAAACTCGACATTCTTGGCCAACAAAGCATGCGTGCCGACAACGACATCAACGGTGCCGTTCGTCATCCCGACTTTGGTCTCGCTCGCCTCTTTCGCACTCACAAACCGCGACAAGGGTCGAACATTAATCGGCCAACCGGCGAAGCGCTCCATGAAAGTATTATAGTGCTGCCGGGCGAGCAGCGTTGTTGGCGCGATGACCGCAACTTGGTGCCCCGCCATAGCCGCTACGAACGCGCCGCGAAGCGCGACCTCAGTCTTGCCAAAACCTACGTCACCGCAGACCAAACGATCCATCGGTTTGCCCGAAGAAAGATCCCCAAGCACGTCTTCGATTGCGTTGAGCTGGTCGTCGGTTTCTTCATAAGGGAAGCGCGCGGCAAATTCCTCATAGAGGCCATCGCCTGTCACAACCGTATCCGCTTTACGCATCTCTCGCGCTGCTGCGATCGCCATGAGCTCAGCAGCCATTTCGAGGATTTTCTTCTTCGCTCGCGCCTTACGCGTCTGCCAGCCAACACCGCCCAGGCCATCAATGGCGCTCTCAGCATCCTCGCTGCCATAGCGACTGATGAGATCAATATTCTCAACCGGTAGAAAGACCTTGTCGCCTTTCGCATAGCCGAGCTCGAGACAGTCATGGGCCGCGCCCGCAAGGTCTAGAGTCTTCAATCCAACATAGCGTCCGACGCCATGATCGACATGCACAACCAGATCGCCTGGATTGAGGCTCGCCGACTCAGCGATAAAGTTCGCGGCTTTGCGTTTGCGTCTCGGGGCAGCAAGACGGTCGCCCAGGATGTCAGGCTCGCCAATAATGACGAGGTCATCGGTCGCGAACCCGGACTCCAGCGGCAGTTCGCAGATCGCGATCTCAGCCTTTTGCGCCGCCTCGAGAGAGTAAACGCGCGTCGCATCTGGGAGGCCGTGATCCTCTAAAACGCCTTCGAGCCGGCTCGCGGAGCCATCTGTCCAAGCGCCGAAGACAACCGTTTTACCGGCATCATGGATCGCTTTGGCATGCGCTGCAGCGACTTCAAAGATATTGATCTCTGGCTGCGCGCGCTCTGGCGCAAAATCGCGGCCTTGCGTCCCTCCAAGGTCTATCCCGCCTTCCCCATGCCCGGCATGGAAGCGCGCAACGCCGCTGCTCTGCAAAGCGGCTGAGAGTTGTCCGTCTGTGAGGTAGAGGTGCTCCGGCGCCAATACGCGGGCCTGGCGTTCTTCTCCCGCAGCTTCCAAGCGAGCGTCAAAATAGTCCTTCGCTTGAGACAAACGCTCACTCGCAGCTTCTGCGGAAAGGGCGCCCAATCCGATCAATGCATTCGAGCCGACATAGTCAAAGATCGTATCGAGGTGACTGTGGAAGAGCGGCAACCACCCTTCGATGCCGCCGCGGCGGATTTCAGCTCGGGCCGCTTCATACATAGGGTCCCCAACCGGAGAACCTAGCTCAGCTAAATAACGCTCGCGAAACAGTCCCAGGGTCTGCTCATTGAACAAAATCTCTGACACCGGCGCTAAAGCCACCCTGT
This sequence comes from Pseudomonadota bacterium, assembly GCA_038526925.1. GTDB lineage: Bacteria > Pseudomonadota > Alphaproteobacteria > Caulobacterales > Hyphomonadaceae > Henriciella. Next base: position 286 of record JBCBGJ010000042.1, on the reverse strand, counting down.
TCAATGTCCGCGTTGATAATTGCGTCTCGGGATCGAACGCTTTGATCGTTTCAATCTCATCGCCAAACAAGTCGAGACGAACCGGCTCTTCTCCGGTCGGCGGATAGATATCGACTTTTCCCCCGCGGATCGAATACTCGCCCTTCTCCGAAACCGAGGCGACACGCATATAACCGTTTACTGATAGGTATGAGGAGAGATCGTCCTGTTGGATACGCCCGCCAGTATAAACCGACAATGAGCTAGCGCGCATGGTCTCCAGTGGTGGAACGCGTTGCACCAGAGA
>JBCBGJ010000041.1:0-10791 GCA_038526925.1 Pseudomonadota bacterium | reverse complement strand
CGATTTCGCCAATGCGATTCGCGATGGCGAAATCGAGATAGACGTTTGCGAACGCTTCGATATAGCCTTCTGGGTGTCCTGGCGGCGTGCGAAACCACTCATTCACACTATCGGAGAGATACCCTTGCGCCGAACGCAATATTTCTGTTGGCCTATCCGTATAAGTGCGGGTGAGTGTGTTTGGTTCTTCTTGGTTCCATTCCAATCCGCCGGTTTCACCATAGATGCGGATCGATAGGCTGTTCTCTTTGCCAACGCACACTTGTGACGCGCTGAGTACACCTTTCACCCCATCTTCCATCCGGAAAAGGGCTGACCCGTCATCATCGAGGCGCCGGTTTTCCACAAATATCGATAGATCAGCGGCGACATGCGTCATGCGCTTCCCGCTCACGAACTCTGCGAGATTGTGGGCGTGCGTTCCGATGTCGCCCATGCAGCCTGAGATACCTGACCGCGCTGGATCGGTTCGCCAGTCCGCTTGTTTGTTATCGACTTCTCCCGCGAGCCAACCCTGGATGTATTCCACGAAGACTTTGCGAACCTTGCCGATTCCGCCTGCCTCAACGATCTCGCGAGCGGCATAGACCAGGGGATATCCCAGATAGGTATGTGTCAGGCCGTAGGTCTTTCCGGTGTCTTGAACGAGAGACCTAAGCGCTATCGCCTCTTTCAAGTCCAAAGTGGCTGGCTTGTCTGATAGAACATGAAACCCGGCCTTCAAAGCCGCTTCAGCGACCGGAAAATGCATATGGTTCGGAGTCACAATCGCGACGAAATCCATGCGCTGACTATCCGGTAATGTGGCCTCGGCTGTCATCATATCAGAGAAATTGGCATAGCAACGCGCAGGATCTAACCCGAGCAGTGCACCAGTTGCTTTGCAGTTCTCTTCGCTTCGTGAAAAAGCGCCTGCGACCAGTTCGATCTTACCATCGAGCCGCGCAGCTAATCGATGAACGTCACCAATAAAGGCGCCTTGGCCACCACCGACCATGCCCATGCGGAGCATTCGTTCCGTCACGCCTTACGAGCCTCCCAACTCAACTGTTTTAGTCTTATTTGTGTTAGCGCTAACAGCTTGTCAGTGTCGATGCAACCGATCTGAACCAAGAAAATTGATAGCGCTATCAAAATTTCTAGACATCACCGTTTCACGCAGCTAGGCGTTCTGAAACGCGAGGATCATTCAAGCATAAGAAGAAGATCTCACGCACTCGGGAGGATTGCAAAAATGCGTATATTGGTTTCGGTTTTGGGCCTCGCCGGGATGGTGGCCTGTACGGTTACAGAAGAGCCTCCGGCGCGAGAAACGATTGGTGAAATTGAAAACAGAAGCGCAGAAATGAGCACTATAGTTTCACCCGATGCGGAAATCGAAGTGCTAGCAGACGGCTTTACTTGGCCTGAAGGGCCGGTCTGGGTTGAAGAAGAAGCTGCTCTCTATTTCAACGATGTTCCGGAAAACAAGATGTATCGCTGGGAAGACGGCGTAGGCGCAGTCTTGTTCCTAACTCCGTCTGGCGGTGGCACCCCAGAATCGACCGCAAACATGCGAGAGCCTGGTGCGAATGGGATCATCGAGTGGTCAGAAGCTCCTGGTAAGCTCTTATTGGCCGATCATGGTGCTCGCGGTCTATCTGTCTTGGATCCGCAAACCAAAGACCGAACCACGATAACGTCAGGGTTTGATGGCAAGTCACTCAATAGTCCGAATGATATTGTGCAACGCGAAGACGGTGGGCTTTACTTCACCGACCCGCCCTACGGTCTTCGCGGGCTAAACGATGCCCCTGAAAAAGAACTCCCCTTCAACGGCGTCTATTTTCTAAGTGTTGATGGCGCGCTCAGCCTGGCGATCGACGATCTCAGTTTTCCGAACGGGGTCGCGCTCTCGCCTGACGAAGAAACACTCTACGTGGCGGTCTCTGACCCGGAAAACGCCGTCATCATGGCCTATGATACGACCCCCGATGGCTCAGTTAGCAACGGACGCGTCTTCTTTGATGCGAACTCTGAATTGAGGGATGGCGGAGGTTTGCCGGATGGCCTGGTCGTGGCGGCGAACGGCACACTTTTCGCGACGGGTCCTGCAGGAGTGTATGTTCTTTCTCCGGACGGGAGTGTCATCGGGACCGTCTCCACGGGCATGCCGACCTCGAACTGTACTTTGGATGACGAGGAAGAGTTTCTCTACATGACCTCTTCATCGGTGCTTGCGCGGGTCGCGGTCAATCTGGAGTAACGTCATGTCCGCATCCGACCCGATTTACATTTTTCTCACGCTGATCGTTTCAACGGTTGGTCTCTTGGTTTTAGTTCTAAAAGCCAAAATGCCACCCTTCTTCGCGCTTGTTTTGGTTTCGCTATTGGCAGGCTTGGCGTTGGGCATGTCCCCGCAGGATGTCATTGCGTCGATCCAAAGTGGTATGGGCGGCGTGCTTGGCTTCATCGCTGTGGTTGTTGGCCTCGGCGCGATCTTGGGCGCGATTCTTGAGCGTTCCGGAGGCGTCCAAACCCTCGCCGATCGTTTGGTTTCCAACTCAGACAAAACAGTGCCTTGGAAAATGAGCGTGCTCGGCCTGCTCGTCGCAATCCCAGTGTTTTTCGACGTGGCCCTGGTCATCTTGATGCCAATGGTGCTTCGAATCGCAAGGTCATTGAAGCGCGCTGCGATCTATGTCGCGGGACCGCTTCTGGCTGGGCTGGCTGCAGCGCATGCTTTCATCCCGCCAACGCCTGGCCCGATCGCCGTCGCTGCGCTGATAGAAGCGGATCTCGGACTGGTCATCATCGCGGGACTGCTTACAACGATCCCAGCTGTTGCGCTTGGCGGCGCCTTGTTCGCGGAAACGAGGCTAAAGCACCTTCCTGCATTGGAACCTACGACTGATGTATCCGGTCCGGCGCCAGATGCACCCAAGATTGGCGCCCTCGCCGCTGTCGCGTCTTTAGCGCTTCCGATCGGACTTGTGGCCAGCGGAACCGTTTGGAAGATGATTGCTGGAGAAGACGGTGTGCCTTCAGCGGTGCAGTTTCTGTCGCATCCTTTCATCGCACTTATGCTCAGCGTCGGCCTCTACTACGCATATGCCAACCGGGTTATGCGCATCGACGCTGACGACTTGAACACAGCTTCGATGAAAGCGTTGGAACCGGCCGGTATTGTCGTTTTGGTTACGGGCGCTGGTGGGGCCTTCAAACAAGTCCTGATCGACTCTGAAGCGGGCGCGCGGATTGCCGAAGTCGCATCCGCCATGGACATATCAGTTCTCGTATTCGCCTTTTTGATCGCGGCTCTGGTTCGCGTTGTGCAGGGCTCTGCGACAGTCGCTATGATTACGGCAGCCGGGTTCACAGCGCCGCTTCTCGCTGTCACCGATGTCTCTGAATTTCACCGAGCTCTCACAGTCATTGCCATCGCGGGCGGTGCCAGCGTTCTCTCCCACGTGAACGATTCTGGGTTTTGGCTTGTCAATCGCTACATGGATCAATCCGTCGGTGATACTCTGAAGTCTTGGACGATTATTTCTACAATTGTAGGCGGCACAGGGTTTGTGATGGCCCTTCTGCTGTCACTCTTCGTTTGATACGGAAGTCGGCCCGTTCAGACGCAAAAGCTTGCTTGTTTCATCGTCTTCAGAGACAGTGAGGCATGAAGTCGAACCTACGCCAGCTGCCCAAAATTCAGACGCTCATGGACAGCGCGGCTGCTGCGCAACTGATTGATGTATTTGGACGGGTGCCGGTAACGGAGACCGTTCGCGCCAAGGTCGAAACGGCTCGAAGCGAACTCCTAGCTGATGCTCCAATGCCGGAGTCTATCCTTTCGGAGCGCCTCTTTTGGATGGAAGTTTCGGAGACTCTCGACCAATCCCGGGCGCGGTCACTGAAACGCGTCATCAATGCCACTGGTATAATCATCCATACGAATTTAGGCCGCGCCCCTCTCGCACAGAAAGCCATTGATGCGATGAATGACGTGGCGAGCGTGTATTCAACGCTCGAATTTGATCTCGACAACGGGATACGAGGCTCCAGACACAGCCATGTTGAGGCGCTCATTTGCGAGCTAACGGGTGCTGAGGCGGCGCTCGTCGTGAATAATTGCGCGGGTGCGATCCTGACGGTTTTGAGCGCACTCGCAACCCGAAAGGAAGTCATCGCATCAAGAGGAGAACTCGTCGAAATTGGCGGATCTTTTCGTATGCCGGATGTGATCACGCAAAGCGGCGCGACCTTAAAAGAAGTTGGCACCACGAACAAAACACATCCAGGCGACTATGCCGACGCCATATCCGAAAACACGGCGATCCTCCTGAAAAGTCATACCAGCAACTATTCAGTCGTCGGGTTTTCCGCGTCACCCTCGCGCCAGCAACTTGCAGAGATCGCGAAAGAACACGAGCTGCCTTTCGTCGAAGATCTCGGCAGCGGCGTATTAGTCGACCTCAGCGGCTATGGTTTGCCGAATGAGCCTATTGTGAAAGACGTCCTCGCCGCGGGCGTCGACATTGTGACGTTCTCTGGCGACAAGCTGTTAGGCGGCCCGCAGGCGGGCATAATTGCCGGACGCAAAGATCTGATCGACCGCGTAAAGCGGCATCCGATGGCGCGTGCCGTACGCGTCGACAAACTCTCCCTCGCCGCCCTCATCGCCACGTTGGAACTATATCGCGCGCCGAACGATCCGATGCACGCCATCCCGGTTTTAAGGAAACTATCCGAGCCTATTGACCGAATTAGAGCGCGTGCTGAAATGCTTGAAACACACTGCGCTTCAATACCAATATTGAGCGCCAAAGTGGTTCCAACGAAAGCGCGTGCTGGTGGGGGATCATTACCGTTACAAGACCTACCCAGCTTTGCCGTCGCCATTGCCCATCCGGATATGTCTCCGGATCAATTAGCTGAACGCTTACGCGGCGCGGAAACACCAATCATTGGCAGAATTTCGAAAGACAATTTCTTGCTCGACTTAAGAGCTATCGCCGATCAGGAAATCGCGGATCTTTCGCGCCTGCTCTCGAGTGCATTCTCACACTAATGCACAAGACGGTCGCAGTCATCGGCCATGTCGATCACGGCAAAACAGCGCTTGTAAAAGCGCTGACCGGAATTGAAACTGATCGTTTAGATGAGGAGCGCGAGCGCGGGCTGAGTATTGTGCTTGGGTTTGCCAACCAACACATGCCAGAAGGTTGGCTGCATCTCATTGACGCTCCAGGACATTCTGATTTTATTGAAACGGCGGCGATGGGAATTAGCGGCGCTGACGCAATCCTCTTGGTGGTTGCTGCGAACGAGGGGCCCTCCTACCAGACGATCGAACATCTAAAACTCGCTCAGTTTTTCGGCATTCAGAATGCGGTCGTCGCGCTTAGCAAATCTGATCTCGAACAGGATGGCCGATATGCCGATCGCTTAGTTGAAATCAATGAGCTTCTCTCCAAGCACGAGTTTAATGCGGCCGCGATTGTCGCGTGCTCAAGTCACACCATGGACGGCATCGATCTCCTCAAGAAAGGACTTCGGGGCCTACTGACACTGAGCAGATCCCGTTCGTCGCCCGAGCACGCTTTCCTCCCTGTGGATCGCGTCTTCTCAGCTGACGGTTCAGGTACCGTGGTGACGGGCACCTTGCTGGGAGGCGATCTCAATGCCGAGGATCCGATCATCATCCAACCGGCCGAAACAGCGGGCTCTGTTCGCGGGCTTCAAATCGCCGGAAAGTCCGTTGAAAACGGCGCCCCAGGAGCTCGGGTTGCTGTAAACATCCGAGGAATCAAAGCGCAGGGCATCAAGAAGGGCGATGTGATCTGCCCGCCTCACCAAGGGAAGCCGAGCCGCGTTTTCGATGTCGCGATCGTCCCGCCAGTTATTGGCGCGCGGCCACTTTCTCATATGGAAGAGATCACGGTACTACATGGGACGCGACATAGCCCCGCGCGAGTTCGATTGCTCAATGTCTCTGATCAGGGACCGATCATCGGACAACTGGAGTTTAAATCAGATCAGATAGGCTTTGCAGGACAGCATTTCGTTATGCGGCGCCCTGCTTCAGCTGAAACGGTCTGCGGTGGACAAATTCTAGACGCTGAGGCGACTGTCGCGAAGCGAAGGAAGGATCTGCATACGGCTGTTCTTGTCGCGACGACGCAGCGAGACGTCCTCGAAATCGCAAAAGCGCTTTCTGAAAGAGATGACGGATCTGTCGATCTGTCTCAGCTTTCTCGATTAGCCCGCAAATCCATCGCTTCGTGTTCGGCGCTTTTGGGTGCCGAGTACGTTTTGGGCGAAAACGATGTTGCTTATGCTGTGGCGCAGTTCGAAGCCCTGAAGATACAAATCGTAAAGTCGACAAGTGCCTTCCACTTGGAGCGCCCTACGAGACCACAGGCACCCGCTCCCAGCGCGAATGCCACCTTCAATCGAAACCCTCGCGCGCTATTGCTGCATGCCATTCAAGGATTGATCGATGAGAAGACAATCGAGACTCGTTTAGACGGTATCTCTATAGCGGGCCGCGATCCGAATGAGTATCTCAGCGCCGCTCAACGTGAGAGCTATCAAGGCGCAATTGAGCAGCTACGCCGAACAGGCTTGATGCCAGAGCTTCCACTAGATCCAAATTCTTCCGCCCCAGAACACGCCGACCTAATTGAGTTGATGGTTTGGAACGGAGACGCCGTTCGCCTTTACAACCACGCTTTGAACCAGACCATCATACTCCATTCTCATGCCATTCTGGACGCTATCGACCGCCTGAGAGATGCATTCCCAGCTGAGCAAACCTTCAAAACTGGAGAAGCGCGCGAGGTTCTATCTACCAATCGGAAGACCATTGTCCCCTTGCTGGAACACCTCGATACTCGCGGCGCCACAAGAAGAATCGGCAATGTACGCTTTATCGAGGAGGGGATACTCGAATAGACTTGCAGTCGAATAGGAGCGCTTTAAGTCTGGCCCTATGCGGAGGCGACTGTAGTCTGGTGGCTTCCCTGGTCTTCAAAACCAGCGACGCGTCGTAACCGGCGTGTGGTGGGTTCGATTCCCATCCGCCTCCGCCAATCGAGTGACGCTGCGCCACACGTGGACATGCACCAGAATCTGAGCATAAATTTCCGCAATTGCGGAAGGCACTAACATGAATGACGTTCCGGGGTTCGACCTTGAAGACCTAAACGGCGAGTCGCACGCCTTTCCCTCGGCTCGCCCCACTCTGCTCTGTTTCGTGAAAGAAGATTGCGCGACCTGCAACCTCGCAGTTCCGCTCGTTCAGGCCATGCACACCGCCTATAACAACAACGCAAATATTTGGATGATCAGCCAAACCCGCGAGGGTGCTTTGATCTTGAAAGACCGTCATGGACTGACCCTTCCCATCTTAGATGATACTGACCTCAAAACGTCTTTCACCTACAATTTTGACATTGTGCCCGCGATCTATTGGTGCCCTGATGGCACCTCCGCTTCGACCATGTTCGAAGGCTTTGTGAAATCCGAGTGGCAAAGCTTGAATACGGAGATCGCAAGCGCGCTTGAAGTGGCTGCCGCACAGATCGATTGGGACTCGCTTCCAGATTGGCGCCCAGGGTGTGGCTCTAAACACTTAGATCCAGAGATACACGATCGCTTACAAGCTGAGGCCGAGGACAGCCCGATCCGCGCGCGAAAGATAGAAGTTGCGAGCGCGGATGACGTCGCAGAGTTCATGTTTGATCAAGGGTTCTCCGATGGCCTGCCCCTCGTTCCTCCGACCCCAGAACACGTGATGCGTATGCTGTCTGGTACGCGGCGGAGCGCACAGGAAGTGATCGCGCAAATGCCGCCTAATATGGGTGAGGCAACCATCGAGAAGATCGCAATCAACGCCGTCATGGCAGGCTGTAAACCTGAGTACTTTCCAGTCGTCATCGCCGCTGTCGAAGCGATCTGCACAGATGAGTTTAACATTCACGGCGTCATGGCAACCACAATGGGCGCCTCCCCCGTTTTAGTCGTCAATGGCCCGATCCGTGAGCGCATTGGTATGAATAGCGGCCTCGGCGCACTTGGAAGCGGCAATCGCGCGAACGCCACGATCGGACGCGCCGTCCGCCTGGCGATTCGCAACATAGGCGGCGCGAAACCTGGTGGGACGGATCGATCCACGCTCGGCAATCCGATGAAGATCACCATGTGTTTCGCCGAATGGGAGGAACGTTCTCCCTGGGCGCCGTTGCATGTTGAGCGCGGATTCAAAGCCGAAGACTCAGTTGTAACGGCCTTCGCGATGACGTCAGGTCCCGTGAATATTGTCGATCAAGAGTCTCGAGCCCCGGACGAGATTGCGGGATCACTAGCGCTCGGCTTGGAGGCTCTTTTCCTGCCGAAATACCATATGATGCCCGTCGACACGCTCTTGGTCGTCTGCCCTGAACACGTGGATACGCTGATGAAAGACGGCACCTATGAAAAAGCCCGGCTCCGAGACCGGATCCAGGATGTCACGAAGAGACCGCTTCGGGCCATGGTTGCAGATGATGTGTCTGGCGCCGGAATGACCCGCGACGCCGCCGCCAAACTTACGGCGGAGCAACTCGACAAACAGGTCCCGAAATTTGCCAGCACTGATTATATCCATATGGTGGTGGCAGGCTCTGACGCTGGGAAATTCTCGAGCGCGTTCCATGGCTGGGTCACCGGCTCAATGGGGTCGCAATCGGTGTCCCGGAAGATCGAAGATATTTAGAAGAAGGAGAAAGAATGACCGTAATTCTCGATCCCACTGACGAAGCTGTTCCGGTAAGTCGGCAAATTACGCCGCGCAGAGGACAGGTCTCAGGTGTGGTCGGCTTAATGGATATTCGCAAACCCCGCGGCGATGTTCTGCTCGATGAGCTGGAGCGCCTTTTGGGTGAGCGCCTACCGGATGTCGAAATCCGGCGCTATGCGAAGCCGACCTTCACCAAACCGTGTCCCGACGATTTGCGGGCGCAGATGAAAGCGGAGTGTGATTTCGTGATTGAAGGCTTAGCTGACTGAGGGTCTTGTACGACGTGCAGTATGCACGACACAGTCTGGTTTGAAATCCAGGGCCTCCCAGCAGTTACGATTGCTTCAAGCGAGTTTCACAATGCAGCCGTCACGCAGCGCGAAGCGCTCGGCATGGACGCGGCGCGCTTTGTCCTTGTCGATCATCCTATACAGGATGCAAATGACGAAGAGATGCGCGCCAAGGCGGTTGCAGTCTATGATCAAGTCGTGGGTGCACTCACCGACTGATCTATAGCTCTTCCAACACTCATCAGCCCGATCGCAAGATCGGGCTGATTGCGTTTTAAGCCGGGATTTGCGACCGGTGTGAGATAGAAAAGGACACGTCAAACGTGCAGGCCCATCCCCCTCTTCCAATCACGCGTGATCTTGTCTTGCTTGGCGGCGGGCATACACATGCACTCGTCTTACGCAAATGGGCGATGTCTCCACTTCCCGGGGCACAGGTCACACTCGTGAACCCGCAGGTCAAAGCGCCTTACACGGGGATGCTACCAGGCTTTGTTGCGGGGCATTACTATAGAAATGAGCTCGATATCGACCTCGTTCGGTTGGCGCGGCAGGCGAACGCACGGCTCGTGATTGATCATGCCGTGGGGATAGATCTCGATCAGAAAACCGTGCAGCTAAACACTTCGCCTGATCTCGCCTATGACGCGCTGTCCATCGATATCGGAATCACCTCTCGACTTGTGGATCTGCCGGGAGCAAATGAGCATCTGGTTCCGGCCAAACCACTTGGCATCTTTTCGAAAGCCTGGAGCGCGCTGATCGAGCGCGCAAAGACGACAAGTTTCACCCCAGAGATCGCAATCCTGGGCGGCGGTGTCGCTGGTGTTGAGCTCGCCTTAGCAATGGCATTTCGCTTGAGGACAGAACTTGCGGAAGGCGGCCGCGTAAAGCTAATCGAGGCTGGAGATGAGCTATTAACTGAGCTGCGACCACGAGCGCGGTCTGTATTGCTACAAGAGTTGGCAGACGCAGAGATCAACGTGATCTTGAACACCCAAGCGACGGACGTGTCCGCGCAAGGCGTAAATACCGCTTCTAAGCATGCCGTCATTGAAGCGAACTTCATCGTAAGCGCCGCAGGGGCTCAGCCGCATGCATGGCTTGAGGATACTGCGCTAACGCTGCAAGACGGTTACATCGCCGTCGACGAAAGCCTGAGAGCGATTGGGTCGACAGGTGTTTACGCGGTCGGCGATTGTGCGCACCTATCTGAAGCGCCGCGTCCCAAAGCGGGCGTGTTTGCCGTCCGGCAAGCCCCCGCGCTGTTCAATAATCTGCGCGCCGAACTCTCCGGCGGAGCGAGACAATCCTACAGACCGCAGAAAGACTACTTGAAACTCATCTCCACCGGGCGGCGGGCGGCGGTGACAGACAAATGGGGTGTCGGTTTGTCTGGTGACTGGGTTTGGCACCTTAAAGACCGGATTGATCGCAAGTTCATGGATCAATTTCGAGCCAAGACAGATATGCCCAGCCTCAAACCACCCTCAGTGGTCGCCCATGGCGTGCCCGAATATCTACAACAACATGAAAACCCATGCGGCGGTTGCGGCGCAAAGCTAAGCCAGACCGCACTCACCAAAGGCCTTGGACTGGCACCCGACAGTATGGAGGACGCTGCAATCATTGATGGCGACGGCCGCTCGCAAATCCTGAGCACAGACCATCTACGTGCTTTCAACGCTGATCCATATGTTCTTGCAAAGGTCGCCGCCGTCCATGCCCTTGGCGATATCTGGG
>JBCBGJ010000040.1:0-11032 GCA_038526925.1 Pseudomonadota bacterium | reverse complement strand
CAGGCGCCTGTATCGTAGAATAATCCGCTTGGCTACGTGCTGGCGCCTGGAAAACCCTTAACACAAACGGTCTCTGAGCGAGATTTGGACACGTCTCGTGACCAATTCGCGCTGATCCAAATTGATGCGCTGGAGTACGATATTCTGTCCCTCGAAAGGGAGGGACATCGACGGGCCAAAGTATCTGTTTCAAACCAAGGATTGCACGCGTCCTGGCTCGTCCCATGAGTGCCAATTAGCTGTTTTCGATCATCACGGCTTAAGATGCGAACAGTCCGGCGCAGAGTTTTTCCCCAGTGGCGACTTCAATCTCCGACATTACAGATCTGAGTTTGTTCAGCTCGGCTTGCGCAGCTTCATTGCCAAGCTGGTCCGATTTCTGGAACCATGCATACGCCGCGACAAAGTCCGGCGGAGCCCCGTGACCACCAGCATTGGCAACGCCAAGATTAAAGGCACATCGACCATCGCCTAATTGCGCCCCTTTGGCCCAATAAGCTCGCGCGGCAGCAAAGTCTTGCGCACCGCCCTCTCCCACCATCGCCATACGGCCCAAATGGGTCAGAGCATCTACGTCATCTCCAGCAGCCGCTTGTTCAAACCAACTGCGCGCCTGCGTCACGTCCTTGTCTGTCGATAGGCCGTGCAAATGCATAAAACCGAGATTGAAACTCCCTTCGGGAAGTCCGAGCTGGGCGGACTTTTGATAATAGAGGAGCGCCTGATCGAGACTGAGCGCAACGCCTCGGCCATACTGTAACATGGCACCATAATTATTCGCCGCTCCGGCATGACCTTGATCTGCGGCGTTTTTCATCAGATCCGCTGCGCGCACCAAGGCGTCGCCGCCATCACTTTGCGCCATAAGACGATGAGCGGCCTCAAATAAGCGTTGCGGGTCGCGCATCAGCATGCTCCAGGCCAATTTCATCAAGGATTTTGGGGATCTTCTTTTTTAGGCCAAAGAATCCGCGTTTGGCATGCGGCCAAGTGCATTGGTCGTAGTGTCGCGTGATCTCCACCAATTCGATACCGGCCTCACGGCACGCCCGTTTTGTCCGCCGCGCCACCGGACCGATTGGCAGCCGCGACGTGACGCAGACTTCCAGATTTTTCGCCGCCATCCATTCAGAGAGTGTGTCCGACCACTCAGAACCGGCTTGGACAGAGACATCCACGCCAAAATGCGCTTCCAATGGCTGGGCGCGATCACTGAGCGCATTTGAGGCAAAGCTCGCACTCACCTCGCCGAGAGGCAATACGGATCGCGGCGTACAGTCCGTCAAAACGAGAGCTGCATCCGGGCAAAGCTCCCCAAGGCTTTCGGGATGGCAGTCTTCTTCTGTCACAAGCAAACCGACCCGCCGACCTATGAGGTCCGCTTCGGCATATTTAGGCGGCGTAATAGAGACCGGTCTTGGGTCTTCGAGCGCGCTCGCTGTAGACGCCAATTGCCCATGGGGCGCGAACCGGCCAGCCGTGAACTTTTCAATATTGTCGGCCCGAGCCAAGTAAGTTTTTCCGGCCGTATGCAAACCCGCCACCCATCGCCAAGAACAGGTGTTCGAAGCCGGATCACCGTCGAGCAAGTGCCGATAGAAAAAATCCGCGCCCAATTGCCATGGAAGCTTGAGCGTAAAAATCCAGATACTGGCAAACCACATTCGAGCATGATTGTGTAAGTATCCCGTCGCGATGAGTTCGTTCGCCCACGCATCAAAACATGCAATCCCGGTTTGGCCCGACACGGCGGCGTCATAACCACGAGCGAGTCCGGCGTCTTTTTCGAGACGATCAATAAGCGCGACGAGGTCGGTTTTATAGTATCTCCAAACATCCGGTCGATGCTCTAGCCAGCCCTTAAAGTAACCGCGCCAGAAGACTTCCTGAATGAACTTCTCAGCTGCTCTTTCGGACGAATGTGAAAGCGTTGCCGAGAGCACTTCGTTTTCGGTTATGATCCGGTGGCGCAACCATGGCGAAAGGCGCGACACTTTATCGTGTTTTCCAGCCCCGAAATCGAAGTTTCTTTGTTTGGCGTAGCTTGCACCAGTTAGAGACGCGAACGCGTTAAGCCGATTGAGCGCTTCCGAGCGCGAAGGCGACCATTTGAATACAGACTCCGTCATGCCGCTCTTTCGGCCCCTCTTTTGAAAATAAGTTCCAAATTAGACTACGAGACAGACGGCCCAGTGGATTGGGTGCCGTATGTAAGCGGCACACCGTTCTTGCGTTGATAAAGTTTGTTGACCGAAGCGATCGACGCGTACCCGTATGTGCGTGCAATTTTGTCGGGCTCAGATTGCGCTCTTTGAAGCGCTTCTTTAATCGCGTCGAACCGCTTCGATTGAACATAAGCCCACACACTTACACCGAGTTCGGCGCGGAAAAGCTTGTTGAGATGAGGCGGCGAAGCCGCAGCCGCGTCGGCGATGGTTTCCACCGTGATTGCTTGTTTGAGATGCCCATTGATGAACTCCAGAGCGCGGAGCACAGACGGGCTATGGATCCCGACCAAACGCGTGTCTCGAACCTCGGAGCTGCTATATCTTCTAACCAGCATGGCGAGGAGCGTCTCAACTTGATCCTCGACGAATTTCACACCTGCCGGATATCCTGCAACTGCCTGACTCCCGATATCTAAGGCGAGGTACGCGATCGCTGGGACATGATCCCCGAGAACGTGTCGCCAGCGCAATTGCTCGGCTGGCTCACCAAAAACCTCCGCAGCGACCGCAGCTAATATCCCGGGTTGGATGTAAAGCGAAAAGCCATCTATCAGACTGTTCCAACGTGCGCTCCATCGCGCTTCGGGTGAACTAAACGCGACATAGCCAAGGCGGTAGTGAAAGGCTGTTCGCTTGCGCGATCCGCTGGTTTCATAGATCGTCGCGGGTCTCGTGGCAGCGTAAAGCTCGAAGTAGTCTGTCGCCATCCGATCAAGAGACCCAGGTGGCAGGCTTGAATTGCCATAAGTTAGTGGGAACCGCCCTTTGAGCGTTCCAATTGAGTCCGTTGGAACGCCCGCTCCTTTCAATACATCATGATCAAGTGGGCCCAGGTTTTCGCTCTCGTAGGTCATCTCATTACAATCAAAAGATTAATCGGATCGTTCTCGTATAAAAGATATATCTTTTTCTCGAAAGAACTGTTTTGGAACCGTATCTGCACCGCTGCGCAGATGCATGCCCAAGCGGAGGTGCTCCTCAAACAACGCCTTTGCTTGGGCTACCAAAATGCCGATTTTTGCGGACGCATAGAGCAAAAACGCCGTCCGCGTTACTCACGCTGGGGAGACACTATGTCTTTTAAATCTGTTTCAAAAATCGCGATGATCGCTAGTGCTGCTTGCTTGTCACTTCCTGTTGGACAGGCTCAAGAGTCTGCCGATGAGAGTGAAGCCCGATTGCCGACAGTGACCACAACAGCGCAACGCAGAGAACAAAACATTCAAGACGTTCCTATCGCTGTTTCCTCCTTCAGCCCGGCCGAGCTGGAGGCCAAACAAATCACAGAGCCACTGGATCTCATCCAGTATGTCCCGAACCTATATGGCGGCAACAATACCGGTCTCGGCTCGGCCAATATGTATTACATTCGCGGGCTCGGAAACACGGAATCCATCGCAACGTTCGACCCGCCGGTCGGCACCTATGTCGATGAAGTCTACATCGCCCGGCAAAACGCCAACAACACCGCCTTCTTTGACGTTGAGCAGATCGAAGTCTTACGCGGTCCGCAGGGAACCCTGTTTGGGCGAAACACTACCGGCGGTGCGGTGTCCATCAGAATGGCCAAACCTAGCGAGACCTTTGGCGGCTTTATCGAGGGCGAGCTTGGTAGCTTTGACCGCTACATGGTGCGCGGCAGCGTCGACGTACCCGTCTCCGAAACGGTGCTGACGAAACTCTCCGGATTCTGGCTCGAAGAGGAGGGATATGTAGATAATCTCGCCACCGGGGAAACTCTAAACGGACAAGACGCTTACGGGCTCCGAGGTGATCTGCGCATCTTCCTATCAGACACAATGACTTGGGATCTTGCTGCAGATGTTACCGAGGACGAAGGCACCAATATCCTGAACTATGACCGTGATGGATCGCCTCTCGGGTCCACTATCCCGGGTGGCGAAACCGAAGACGGTCAGGATCGCGTCGCGAACACAGGGCTCAGCACATCCGGCGGTTCCGGCAGCCAGCTAGACCAATTACTCGCCGGCCAAGGTCTCGGTGTCGAGAACAACTCCTATTCGATTACCTCAAACTTCGCGTGGGAGACGAGCGAGAATAGCCAGCTGAATTTCATCCTGGGATGGCGGTCTTTGGAACAAGACTTCGTGCTCGATTTTTTCGATGGTGGGCTTGGGGGGGAGCAGTTCTCAACTGGTGGGTTCGCGATCGCCAATGAAGGCGAGCATGACCAATTCAGCGCAGAACTGAAATATGATGTCAGCCTGTTTGACGGCGCCGTCGATCTTGTCAGCGGCGTGTACTATTTCTCGGAGGACAATACGACAGACTTTGCGGACGTGTTTACGATCAATCTGGGCGCCCCAACCGCAATCATCCCATTTCCGCTCCTGCTCGCAGACCGCGTCCTCGAAAATGATCTGACATCCACTGCGGCCTATGCGCAGGCAGACTGGTCTCCGGCCCCGAACTGGACGATCACCGTCGGTGCGCGTTGGACTGAAGAAACAAAAGAAATCGAGTATTCAGACAATCGCGACCCGGCAACAGTTGCTGACCCGAACCTCCTGCTCACCTCTGCCAATATCGCAGCGAGCGGCGCGGTGCCTTTGGAACAAACCAAGGCGTTGATCACCCCGCGCGTCGCCGTCGAGTATGACTTCAATGAGGATGTCAGCGCTTTCATTTCGTATACGGAAGGCTTCAAGTCTGGCGGATGGAATGCACGGGAAACCTTCCCGTCCACGATCCTGCCATTTGCTCGAGAAATCGCGAAAACCACTGAAATCGGGTTTAGGTCCATCCTGTTTGATGACAGCCTTCGATTTAATGCGACCGCCTTCTTCCTTGAAGCGGAAGACCTACAGAGCCCATCGGCCTTCGTTCGTCCAAATGGCTCTATTGGCTTCCTGACGCAAAACTTCTCTGACTTTGAGAACACTGGGCTAGAGATCGATCTGAACTGGGCACCGACAGACGCACTCACCATTGACGCATCCTTAGGCTTACAAGACGCCGAATACACGAACCCGGGCGCTCCGATTGTTCAACAGCAGGCTGACTGCGCCGCCAGTCCGACCAATGCCGGCGGCGGTCAAGGTATCGTTGCGCCAGACTGTTCGCTGAGCGAACCCGTTCGTGTTCCCGATACGACCTTAAGTCTTGGCGGCACTTATCGGATTGATCTCGCCGGGATTGGCACGCTGACGCCAGCGGCAAATGTGCGCTATGTCAGCGAAACGTTTACCGGGACCTCGAACCTGCCAAACTCGCTTGAAGATGGCTACACGCTGGTCAATCTCGGCGCGACGCTCGACTTCGATAATGCCAATTGGAAAGTGATCTTCGAGTGTAAGAATTGCACTGACGAAGCTTATGTCACATCAAACCTTCCTCCGACGGCTTACTTCAACGACCCGCGTCGCATCGGGTTGCGGATTCGATATGACTTCTAACGCTTTTGGCGGCGGTCTAAACCGTCGCCTTTTTCTAGGCTCTGGCGCCGGCGCACTCGCTCTAAGTTTGAGTGGCTGCGCAACCACCGATACAAACAAAAACGAACCGCCGGGAGTTTTTGTTTTGGTGCATGGTGCATGGCACGGTGGTTGGTGCTGGCGAGATGTCCGTAAGCTTCTCGAAGCGCAAGGACACAAGGTTTATACCCCCACTCTAACAGGGCTTGGTGAGCGCGCGCATCTGCTTAGCTCGGAGGTCTCTCTACAAACCCACATTAAAGATGTTGTCGGCTTGATCGAAGCGGAGGAGTTACAGGGAATTACTCTAGTTGGGCATTCGTATGGCGGCATGGTGATCACGGGCGTCGCAGATGCCTTGAAGGATAGGATCGACAATGTGGTCTATCTCGACGCGGCGCTTCCGCAAAACGGCGACACCATGCTCTCGCAGGGGCCAGAACGATCAGAGTCCGAGCTCGCGGCGATAGAGGAATCGCTTCGCGCCCTCGCCCCAGATGGAGTTGCGATGGCTGTTCCGCCTGTCACCATCTTTGGGATTGATGCATCAGCCAGTGATCAAATCGACTGGCTAGAACGACGCCTCACCCCGCACCCTCTACGTACTTGGTTCGACCGCATCGACCTGAGAAGCGACGTGATCTCGGCGCACTCAGGACTATATATCGTTTGTACAGGCCCTGCGATGCAGAACACGAGCTTTGGGTTTCACGCAGAGCGATTGCGATCACGATCCAATTGGCGTGTTGTCGAACTGGATACTGGACATGATGCCATGGTATCGGCCCCCCAGGCGCTCACGTTCCTGCTTCTCACAGTCGTTTAAAAGAGGCCTGCTTTCAAGCACGAACTGGCCTCAGCTCAGAACACCCTTGCCCGCGCGCTAAGCCCAGCCTTATACGACATGGTGACACGCGGGCCGGAGTATTTCGGTCGCAGCGCCAAGCTCGAACGGAAATCCAATGACTGTGACTAAATACTTCTCCGCTAATTATTCCGAAGCGCGGGCTAAGTTCCTGAATGCGTGTGCCGAGCGCGGCATCGACGTTGAGCACCGGCAAAACCCGCATGTAACCGGCTCTGCAGACGAAGACCTGTTCATGGACGTCGCATGCATCGGATCAAAGTCCGCGTCCAAGGTCCTCTTCCTGATGAGCGGCACTCATGGCGTCGAGGGTTACTGCGGATCTGGCGCCCAGGTCGGCCTTCTATCCGAAGGTTATTTCTCAAATCTGCCCGACGATCTCAGCGTGGTTCTCGTTCACGCAATGAATCCGTATGGCTTCTCGCACGACCGCCGCGTGAATGAGGATAATGTTGACCTCAATCGAAACTTCCTAAGCTTCGTCGCCCAAGATCGCCCGCAAAGTGATTACGCTAAAATTCACCCACATATTTTGCCCGACGACTGGGGCGGGCCTGCGCAAAAGGCTGCGAACAAAGCGTTGGCTGAGTTTATCGGCGAACACGGCATGCGGGTCTTTCAGGCAGCGGTGTCCGGCGGACAGTACCAACATCCGGATGGCGTTTTTTACGGCGGGAACCAACCAACCTGGTCAAATGAGACCTTTCGCGGCGTGCTCAAAGATTATGCTAAGGATGCACAGACCGTTGTGTTCCTCGATTTTCACACAGGTTTAGGCCCTTACGGATATGGCGAGTTGATCTCACTTGGATCTCTGGATCAAAAGGCACTGGCCCGAAAGTGGTTTGGCGATCAAGTGACTGACCCAGATACCGGCACATCAAGCTCAGCCCCGGTGGTTGGCACAGTTGGGCACGGGGTCGCCCAAGAGCTGACCGACGCATCCGTCGTCTTCATTGCGCTGGAATATGGCACCCGCGATATCAACCAAGTTCTAACGGCCCTGCGTGCGGACAATTGGCTTTACCACAAAGGCGATATCGACAGTGACCAGGGGCGAGAAATCAAATCCCAGATACGAGACGCATTTTATCCAGATGAAGATGACTGGAAGAAGATGGTCTGGGACCGCGCCTGTGAAGTCACTGACATCTCTTTAAAGGGGCTCATCGGCGCTTAGCGACGGGAACCGTGGCCGGATGTCGTCCATGTGAGGGACATCTTGGCCGGGCAATTTGAGCGCTCAAAGTTCAGGCAAAACAGCGGATTACCACAATACTGGCCGGCCGCCTCTTGCCATCCATATTCTGACATGCGTGTTTGGATTATGGCCGCGGGTAATAAGTTCTTTGATGAAATGCATGGTTTCGACCAGGAAATCCGTGCACCTTACAAAGTCTTTTCCGAGCTTCTTTCAGAGATCGATCCTGCGCGCGTGCGACAACAATCGAGCAAAGCAGAAGAGTTTTTCCGAAAGACCGGCATCACGTTCAATGTCTATGGCGAAGAAGATGCTGAAGAGCGTCTGATCCCCTTTGACCTCCTGCCCCGCATCATAAGTGCTAAAGAGTGGCGCACCCTCACAAAAGGGATCGAGCAACGCATCAAAGCGCTCAACGCATTCTTGCACGATATCTATCACCGGCAAGAGATCCTCCGCGCCGGACGTATCCCAGCGGCCCTGATCATGGAGAATGATGCGTTTCTGGCACAAATGGTGGGCGTCGACCCGCCGGGCGGAATCTACACACACATTGTTGGCACCGATTTGGTGAGGACCGGCCCGAATGAGTTCTTTGTTCTCGAAGACAATGCGAGGACCCCGTCTGGCGTTTCTTATATGCTGGAAAACCGGGAAACGATGCTAAAAATGTTTCCTGAATTGTTTTCGCAAGTCGGCGTGGAGACGATTAGCGATTACCCGTCTTTGCTTCGCAAGACACTGGCAGCTTCAGCGCCAAGGGCCTGTGTTGGAAAACCGACCATTGCCGTGCTGACCCCCGGGATCCACAACTCAGCCTATTATGAACACGCATTTCTGGCCGACCAAATGGGCGTGGAACTGGTCGAAGGCCATGACCTAAAAGTTGTTGATGGGCGTATCTGCATGCGAACCACCTGTGGTTTCGAGCCAATCGACGTCATTTATCGACGCGTCGACGATGAATATTTGGATCCGCTAAACTTCAATCCGGACTCCTTGTTGGGCGTACCGGGCATATTCGACATCTATCGCGCGGGCGGCATTTCAATCACGAACGCTCCCGGCACCGGCATCTCCGACGACAAAGCGCTTTATTCTTACATGCCTGAGATCGTTGAGTTCTATACCGGCCAAAAACCGATTTTGAAAAACGTCGAAACCTGGCGCTGCTCTGAACCATCTTCCCTGAAATACGTTCTCGACAATCTCCCTGAACTTGTCGTCAAAGAGGTTCACGGTTCTGGCGGTTACGGCATGCTGGTCGGGCCAGCCGCCAGCAAAACTGAGATCGAAACCTTCCGCGAGAAGTTGAAAGCCAATCCCGCCAATTACATCGCTCAACCGACATTGGCCCTCTCGACGGTCCCAATCCTGACCGACGCAGGCCTCGCTCCTCGGCATGTTGACCTTCGCCCATTTGTGTTGGTCTCGCCTCACTCGATCGATGTTGTTCCAGGTGGGCTCACGCGCGTCGCTATGAAAGAAGGATCTCTCGTCGTGAACTCCAGCCAAGGCGGCGGCACAAAGGATACTTGGGTGCTGAGTGATGAGTAGAATGCTGGGACGCACGGCGTCCGGACTGTTCTGGATGATGCGATACCTAGAGCGGTTTGAGAATACAGCCCGCTTGATCGATGCAGGTTTTCGAATGTCTCTGACCCGCGCACGAACGGCTGAGAGCGAATGGGAGTCGGTTCTTACCACGGCCGGCACGCGCGATATTTATCTCCAAAACCATGATCGGTTTAGCACGCGTGCTGCCACAGATTTTCTGATCGCAGACAAGGACAATCCAAGTAGTCTTTTAAGGTCTATCGCAGCCGCGAGAGAGAATGCGCGCATGACGCGCACCGCCCTCACACGTGACGTTTGGGAGGCGATCAATGAAACCTATCTTCAGTTCAAACGCGATCACGCCTCATTGAGACACCGCACAGATTTGCAAGATCTTCTTTCCACGGTGCGCCAGCAGTCCGCCCTCGTACGAGGCAGCATAAACGGCACCATGCTGCGCAATGATATCTTCCGATTTGTCATCCTAGGCGCGATGATCGAGCGAGCCGATAACACCGCACGAGTGCTCGATACGAAATACTATGTCTTATTGCCGTCCAGTGCTTCGGTGGGCTCTTCACTCGATAGAGTGCAATGGGAAATGATCTTGCGCTCAGCCTCTGCAGAGCGGTCTTTTCACTGGCTTTATGGAGGTGAGATCAACCCGGCAGCGATTGTGGATTTCCTCATTCACGATGTGCGTTTGCCCCGCTCAATCGCATATTGCTATGATGAGATCGTCTCCACGCTCAGCGAACTCGAACGGGAATATGGTCAGCGCACGCCGGCGCATGATCTAGCGGCCAGTCACGAAGCACACATCACCAATTCAACGAGTGACGTGATCGTCGGGTCGGGGTTACACGAATTTCTGGTCGACCTAATCGCAAGAAACGCGGCGCTTTCCGGTCAAATCGAACAAGACTACAGATTCTCGAATTAGCATGCGCCTGCAGATCCAACACACCACCCAGTTCCACTATGACGATCCACCCTCTTATGGATTGCTACAGCTGCGCACGGCGCCCCAATCTTCCGCCGCTCAGACGGTACACGCTTGGGATATCAGTCTCGACGGAGCCCGCCAGCAGGCACAGTTCATGGATCAACATGGTAATAAGATCGACCTGATAGAGGTTTTACCCGATGCGCAATTGCTAGAGATCAGTGTGTCTGGCGAAGTTGAGACACATTCAGCCGACGGCGTGCTGGGGCGCCATCATCAGTCCATGCCGCTCTGGCATTATCGTCAGCAGACTGCACTAACGCAATTAACCGAAGGCTTGCGCGACCTAGCTGACTCGATTGTTCTGCCATCAGAGTCGACAATTTCAGACTTGCACTCGCTCAGCCAGCTGATCCGCGAGCGCGTTACGTATGCGCCGGGTCAGACCAGCGTAAACACCACAGCGGGTGACGCGCTGCTAAATGCGAAAGGTGTCTGCCAGGATCATAGCCATATCTTTATCAGTGTCGTGCGGGAGAAAGGCTTTCCGGCGCGCTATGTGAGTGGATATCTTCTGATGGACGATCGAACGTCTCAAGATGCCAGTCATGCCTGGAGCGAAGTCTACCTCGATGGACTAGGGTGGGTCGGGTTCGACATTTCGAATGGAATAAGTCCCGATGAACGCTATGTGCGGATTGCTCAGGGATCGGACTATGCTGATGCAGCTCCAACCAAATTTTCCTGCCCGGCACCCATGGTCAGTCCTTTGGTTGGAGCTGCATCAGCATAGTCCGATCC
>JBCBGJ010000039.1:0-11062 GCA_038526925.1 Pseudomonadota bacterium | reverse complement strand
GATTGGCCGTAGAGAGTTTGGAAGGTCACGGAACGGCGTTCGGCGTTTGGATGCCGCGCCTTAAAGACGATGCCAACGCCTAGCCCGTATGCCCCGCCGCCAGCAGAGTCAGTTATCACCGTTCATCATGATGACGAGATTGTTCTGATCGATAAGCCCAGCGGCATGCTCAGTGTCCCAGGCCGCGGACCGGAAAAAGCGTTCTGCGCGCAAAGCGTCGTGAGTGATCGTCACGGCGCAGTCTTGACCGTCCATCGCTTGGATATGGATACGTCCGGGCTGATGATCTTCGCCCGGACCAAAGACGCACAGCGCGCACTATCCCGCCAGTTTGAAAAGCGCGCCGTTGAAAAAACCTATGAGGCTTTGGTCGAAGGTCGGGTCGCTGAGGAGTGCGGTACGATCGACAAAGCGATTGCAAAATACTCGTTGGATCGCCCCCTTCGGCATTTGGACCCCGACGGCCAAACAGCAATTACGCATTGGCAGGTTCTAGATCGCAGCTCTGAACAGTCGCGCTTACGACTGCACCCTGAGACGGGTCGCTCACATCAATTGCGATTACATCTCGCGAGCATGGGCCACCCTATCCTGGGCGATGTTTTTTACGGCGACAGAACACGTCACTCGCGGCTGTGTCTGCATGCCAAATCGATCGGTTTCTACCATCCGAAATCGGATGAAAAAACTAGGTTTGAAACGCCGACCCCATTTTAAAAGACAGCGTTCGCTCACATCCGGCGTTTAATGTCACAAACGTGTAAAGAACCCGATGTAAGAGCGCCGAACCTGAGCGAACGACCATTTCATGCTGCAAACACTAGGATACCTTCCGATCGGATGGTTGGTGATCGCCCCTTTGGCGGCGGCAGCCTTTGTTGCATTCTACTTTGGCCGCCAGCAAGTCGGCGCGCTAGCAATTGGACCAACCTTTAGCGCGCGCCTCAATTCACAACCAAACTTTCACGGCTATTTCCTCGCAGTTGCAACGGTTCTGCCCGCAGCCTTGGTGTTTTTGGCTTACCTCGTTTTTGCAGACGGTTTTGTTCGCGACAGCTTGATGCGCGAACTGCCTGGCTACCTTATTGCTCGCGGCCCTGACCAGGTTGAGTTCTTTATCAGCCGCGTGGTCGAATACTCACACAGCAGACCCGCAAGCCCAACTGGAAATCTTTTGTTCGACTTGAGCGTTGAGCGATACTCTACGCTTAAAGGGTCCGCGCGGTTGACCGCTGTTTTCCTCGCAACGATCGCAGGCGCGGCCGGGTTCCTTTTGGGGCGACGACAGCTTAGCCGCCGGTTTCCGGCGCGTTCTTATGTTGAACTCTGTATCAGGTCAGGCTTGTTCCTGTGCGCAGCCATTGCAGTGCTCACGACGGCCGGGATCGTACTTTCTCTGGTCTTCGAAACCATCCGGTTTTTCAGTCTTCCAGATGGCCCGAGCATTTTAGAATTTCTATTCGGAACAAACTGGAACGCCCAAACAGGGACTAATTTTGGCGCGGTCCCGCTATTCTTCGGAACGCTAATGATCGCGTTTCTGGCGATGCTCGTCGCCGTTCCAATTGGATTGTTCTCAGCGATCTATCTGTCTGAGTATGCGAGCCCGCAGTTTCGAGCCTGGGTCAAACCCATTCTGGAGCTCCTCGCTGGCATCCCGACCGTCGTGTACGGCTTCTTTGCCGCCACTCTGATCGCGCCTTTGGTCCGCGATTTTGCGCAATGGGTGAACGCCCTCCCGTTTACGCCAGACACCCTGCTCGCGGCGCAGCCGACCAGCGCGCTGGCGGCGGGCCTTGTCATGGGTGTGATGATCATTCCTTTCATCAGTTCTCTTTCAGATGATGTGATCAACGCCGTACCACAGTCTTTGCGCGACGGAGCGCTCGCAATGGGCGCCACAAAGTCAGAGATGATCAAACAAGTCATCCTACCAGCCGCGCTCCCGGGCATCATTGCCGCGATCTTACTGGCAGTCTCCCGCGCGATTGGCGAGACGATGATCGTGGTCATGGCCGCGGGTGGCCGCGCCCTCATAACGCTCGATCCGACGTCAGACATCACGACGGTGACCTATCAAATCGTCGCGCTCCTAACTGGGGACACGGCGTTTGACAGCGCCCGAACGGTGTCGGCGTTTGCGCTCGGCTTCGTCTTGTTTGGCGTGACCTTACTCTTCAACATTATCGCGCTTCGCGTGGTTCAGCGCTACCGGGAAGCCTATGACTGAGCCGGCGCTTTCCCCCGACGCATTCGCGGAGCATCGCCTGAGAAAGCGGCACGCATCAGAGCGCCGGTTCAAGCTCTATGGGCAGCTTGCGATTGGAATAGCGATTGGGTTTCTAGCCATCTTACTTTTTTCGGTTTCAAGCAAAGCCATCGGTGCGTTTTCACGCCACATGCTGGTTTTGACGATTGAACCAATAGAGCTTTCTGAGCGCTCAGATTTGATCGTTTCAGACCTGAACCTCGCCGTCCGAAATACTTTGCTGAACGAGTTCCCAGAGATCGCATCCGAACGCCCCGCACGGATTGAACTGTTTGGTCTTACCACCCGTTTGGCCGTTCTGCCTTTAACCGAGGACGCGGCGCAAACACCTAATGTGTTCGAGACGCCAGTTGAAACTCGGCTGGCATTGTCAGACGATCTCGATCTTTATCTCAAGAACGAGATCAAGCAGCATCAGAGCATTGAGGTCGGCCGCGCAGGTCGTCTCGCGCTCGAAACGGCCGGAACGTTCCGCTTGACCGATGCTGGGCCTGACGGATTCATCGGTTTTCAGGACTATGTAGCAGCACTGCCGGAACCACGAACCGACATCCTGATTTCACTCTCCGGCGCTTGGTTTGAGTTGCTTGACGTCTCCGGCGCAGCCCTTGAACTCGAGCATATGGCGGGTCCGCTCCCAAGTCTTGGCGAGCAAAGCGGGAGCCGGATCGACGCCTCGATACTTCCGATTGCGAGCGAAAACCGCAAAGTCACCAACCGGCAAATTGTATTCGGGATGATGCTGCAAGAGCGCGGCAAAATCCAAAAACGCTTTAATCAAAGCCTGTTTTCAAATTCTGACAGCACCTATCCTGAACTCGCAGGTGCAGCCGCAGCCCTTATGGGATCGCTATTCACGATGCTGATCACCGCTCTCTTCGCGCTTCCGGTTGGCATCCTCGCAGCGGTTTATCTTGAAGAATTTGCCAAAAAATCGCTGCTGACCAACATCATTGAGGTCAATATCAACAATCTGGCGGCGGTCCCTTCAATCATTTTCGGGCTTCTCGGCGCAGCGGTGTTTCTCAATACATTTGGGCTTCCCCGGTCCGTTCCATTGGTTGGGGGATTGGTGCTTGGCCTACTCGCCTTACCGACCATCATCATTGCCTCTCGCGCGGCCTTGCAGTCAGTCCCGCCCTCCGTCCGCGACGCGGCGCTTGGACTTGGCGCCTCGCATTCTCAGGCCGTTTTCCACCATGTATTGCCGCTTGCCGCGCCTGGCATCCTCACCGGCGCGATCATCGCCATGGCCCGCGCGCTCGGTGAAACGGCGCCGCTTCTTCTCATCGGCATGGTCGCCTTTATCAGCGAGGTGCCACGCTCACCGAATGATGAGGCAACCGTTTTGCCGGTTTTGATCTATAAGTGGTTTTCCGGCGCCGAACGCGCTTGGGAGCCGATGACGGCAGCGGTGATCATTTTGCTCCTGACGATTTTGGTCGGCATGAACTTGGTCGCGATTTTGCTTCGGCGTCGCTTCGAACGGAGATGGTAGGTATGGCAGATTCAAGCACATCTCAAACAGGCTTCTCGCCGGCAGGCTTTGGCATTGGCGGGGCCAAGATCGAATGCCGTGGCATCAATGTACGCTATCATGACAAAGTCGCCATTCAGGACATCTCATTGAAGATCCAAGACAAATCGGTGACGTCTCTGATCGGGCCGTCAGGGTGTGGGAAGTCGACCTTCTTGCGCTGCCTCAACCGCATGAATGATACGATTGAAGGCGCACTTGTTGAAGGTGAGATCATCATGGATGGCGAGAATATCAACGCGCCGAGCCTCGACCCCGTGACGCTACGATCAAAAGTCGGGATGGTGTTCCAAAAGCCAAACCCATTCCCGAAATCCGTCTACGACAATATCGCTTATGGTCCGCGCATCCACGGGCTTGCGGGCTCAAAAGCTGAATTGGATCAAATCGTCGAAGTCTCGCTTCAGAAAGCCGGGCTTTGGGACGAGGTCAAAGATCGTCTGAATGCTATCGGCACCAGCCTGTCTGGTGGTCAGCAACAACGGCTTTGTATTGCCCGGGCCATCGCCATCAGCCCAGAAGTTATTTTGATGGATGAACCCTGCTCAGCGCTCGACCCGATTGCGACAGCAAGGATTGAAGAGCTGATCGATGATTTGCGGCTTCGGTACTGCATCATCATTGTCACCCATTCCATGCAACAAGCGGCGCGCGTTTCACAGCGAACGGCATTTTTCAATCTCGGCGAGCTTGTCGAAGTCGGCGATACCGAAATGATTTTCACCAATCCAGCGAAGCAGCGTACGCAGGACTATATCACAGGCCGGTTCGGCTAAAGGAGACACGCGTGGCAGGACCACAACACATTGTCAGCGCCTATTCGGAAGAGCTCGATCGTCTCTCAGCCGACATCTTGCGGATGGGTGGTTTGGCGGAGGCGATGATCAGAGACGCGTCGCGCGCCGTCGTCGCCCGAGACGCCCAGCTGGCTGAGCTCGTCATCGAGCGCGATTTGGAAATGGATCGCTTGGAAAAAGAGATCGAAGGGCAAGCGGTGCGCATGTTGGCGCTACGCCAGCCTATGGCGGCAGACCTCCGGAACGTGATTGGCGCCATCAAACTGGCAGGCGGCATTGAGCGGATCGGTGATCTCGCAAAGAATATCGCCCGGCGCAGTCTCGCTGTTGTCGATGAGGATGACCGCACCGCCCTGAAGGGGATCGAACGGATGGGCCAAGCCGTCTCTCGCATGTTGCAAGTGGCGCTAGACGCTTATGCCCGACGCGATCCTGTCTCAGCGATTAAGGTACTACATCAAGACGACGACATTGATAGTCGGTATAATGCGCTGCTGCGCTCTATGCTCGTTTTTATGGCGGAAGCGCCCGAGCAGATTAATGCCCGCGCCAATTTCCTTTTCATTGTGAAGAATTTGGAGCGTATCGGTGATCACTGCACCAATATCGCTAAAGTTGTTCACTTCATCGCCACTGGCCAGCAGATCACTGAAGCTGAAGCCGGAGCCCTTTCGAGCAAAACTGAGGAAGCTCAATCATGAAACCGTTCATTGTCATTGCTGAGGACGAACAAGCCGTTTCTGAACTGCTACGCTACAATTTGGAGGCCGAAGGGTACGAAACCGCGATCGCAAATGATGGCGACGAGGCGATGCTTCTGATTGATGAGCGCATCCCGGATTTGATGTTGCTCGATTGGATGCTGCCGAAGATATCGGGTATCGAAATTTGCCGCCGGGTCCGCACGCGCCAAGAAACAGCGAACCTTCCAATCATCATGCTCACTGCCCGCACCGAAGAAGCGGACCGGATCAGAGGTCTGGAAACGGGCGCCGACGACTATGTTACCAAGCCGTTTTCAACCAATGAGTTGATGGCGCGGGTAAAGGCGGTCCTACGGCGGATCCGCCCTGCTCTCATGGATGACCAGATCAAAGTTGGTGATATTCAGATCGATCGTTCAACCCATAGCGTTGCCCGCGGCGGCACGGAGATTCATTTGGGACCGACCGAGTTTCGGCTGCTTGAATATTTCGCTCAGCATCCAGGACGCGTTTTCTCGCGCGAACAATTGCTTGATGGCGTTTGGGGTTCAGACGTCTATGTCGAAGCGCGCACCGTGGATGTGCATATCGGCCGTCTGCGCAAAGCCTTGATGAGCGAAGGCGGGAATAACCCAATCCGAACTGTCCGGTCCGCGGGCTACTCCCTTCGCGTGGACTAATTGATCCGACGTAACGCTCTAAGCCGTTTCAGAAACGCGCAGCGCAGAGACGCGTGAGATCGAAGCTTCGGCTTCGTCCATGATCCGGTCAACAATCTCTTTGACCGGAAGAATGTCTTTCACACCGCCTGCCGATTGGCCCATCGCGAAGCAGGATTTGCTTCCATCCAATCGGGTTTCATCGGTGACGCCGCCAATGCCGCCAATCACATCGGTCTGGACCGATAGAGCTGCCTGCATTGGGAAGGGTTGAATGTCCTCAGGACGACTTTCCCAATCTTGAATATACTCGTTCGTCCGGCACCGCATCGGCTTTCCAGAGTAACAGCGCGTACGTGTCGTATCTGTATCGCCCGCCCCGACGACGGTTTCTTTGTATGATTGCGCCGCATGCGCTTCAGCAGAGGCAATAAAGCGCGTGCCCATCCAGACGCCAACCGCGCCTAGAGACAGCGCTGCAGCGAGCCCGCGGCCATCATAGATACCGCCCGCAGCAACCACCGGGATGTTCACCGCCTCAACCGCTTGCGCAACTAAGGGCAAGGTTCCAACCAGGCCCGTATGCCCGCCGCCTTCACCGCCCTGCAAAATGACAGCATCGCAGCCCGCCTGCTCGGCTTTGACGGCGTGCTTTACCGCGCCGCCAACCACCATAACTTTGACGCCAGCATCTTTGAGCTTCTTCATGATGGGCATCGGAACGCCGAGGCCGGCAACGAAGCTGTCGGCGCCGCCTTCAATAATCACATCCACACTTTTTTCGAGACTGGTGGGGTCTGCAGCAAGCAAGTCCACACCGAATGGTTTGTCGGTCAGCTCTTTCACCCGAGCCATTTGACTGGCGATAAAGTCTGGCGACGTCCCAGCCATGCCCAAAACGCCATATCCACCAGCATTACACATTGCGGCGGCGAGTTCGGCATATGACACGCCGCCCATCCCAGCCAACATGATCGGGTGCTTGGTCCCAAGAAAATCGCAGAGCGGGGTATGTATCGCCATAAGTGCCTCCTGTTTCTTGCCTGATAGGAGGGCAACCTTGCGGTAAGACAAGGCATTCCCATGCGGAAATCTGGGCTCAAATCGCCGTATGCAGTTTCCCCCTGCAATTTATACGCGATTCCCGTATTATCCGGTCACGCCAATTGTGGCGTATCTTCTAGAGGGGAAGAGACAATGAGTATGAAACTCTGGATTGCAGCAATCGCTGCGGCTGGCTTGGCCGCGTGTAACGCTGCTGAGGAAGCCGCTGATTCAGCTGCAGACGCTGTAGAAGAAGCAGCAGAAGCGACTGTCGAAGCTGCAGGTGATGCAGCCGAAGCAACTGGCGAAGCTGTTGAAGCTGCTGTCGACGCAACGGGTGAAGCTGCATCTGACGCTGCCGACGCAACGATGGACGCGGCAGGCGACGCTGTCGACGCCGCTACTGACACGGCCTCTGAGGCTGTCGATGCGGCCGCTGAAATGGCGACGGATGCAGGCGACGCTGTCGCTGATGCAGCAGGTGACATGATGGACGCAGCAGAAGAAGCTGTTGAAGACGCTGTCGCTGACGTCGAAGAAGCTGTTGAGGAAGAAACAACCGAATAAGGCTGTTCACTTTCGATGACATAGAAAAGGCCCTGCCAGATGCGCAGGGCCTTTTTTAATGGATCGACAATGGCTGGCTAGAAAATCGCGTAGCCGCCATCAATGATGCACGTCGTGCCGGAGTGATAGCGCGATGCATCGCTTGCGAGATAGACCGCCATGCCGCCAAAGTCTTCTGGTTCTCCCCAGCGCCGGATCGGGACCCGCGTAATAACTTTGGTGGTAAAGACGTCGCTGTCTTGCGCCAACTCGGTCATATCCGTGGCGATCCAACCCGGCAGAATTGAATTGGCGCGAATGCCATAGCGACCGCACTCTGCAGCAATCCCACGGATCATTGACGGAAGTCCGCCTTTGGTCGCCGCATAGGCCTGATTACGAGCTGCGCCTTCAATCCCGGCAAGCGATGCAACGCCAACAACAGAGCCACCCGGGTCGCCCGCCTTTGCGCGCTCGGTCATGTGCTTCACACTCTCGCGCAGAGTCCAAAACGCGCCATCCAGGTTGACGGCCATGTTCTTGCGCCAGATCTCAGTCGTCATTTCTGTGAAGCTTGGCGCGCCAAAGCCCACGCCCGCATTTGCGAAACAGCTATCAATCCGCCCCATGCTCGAAACGACGTCAGCTGTTGCATCAACCACCGCTTGCTCATCGGACACGTCAACCGTCCAAGCTTTGACCTCACCAGCACCAAGCTTGGAAAGAGATTCGACCGCAGCCTGGTTTGCAGCGTCTTTACGCCCCCAAACCGCGATGCTGGCATTTGACGCAGCGAGCGCCTCTGCCATTCCATAGCCAATCCCGCGATTACCGCCGGTGACGAGGGCCACTTTTCCTGTCAAATCAAAAGGCGCATATGCCATTTATCTTACTCCCAAACTGCTGATGACTCTTCAGTCAGGGGCGTAACGGTAGGGAAAGCAAACGCTATTTAGCGATCAAAATACTGACTGATCTTAGCGGATTGGAGACGGAGGCTTTGGCGTCTGTAACCATCCGGCGTGTGGAGCAGAGTAATTCGCTTTCGCTTCCGATCGAGCTGAACGCGAAAGTGTTTCAAAAAATCCATGCCCATCACCATCATCGGCGTATCGGCATAGCCAAGCTCTTCGAACAGATCCGTGCGCAGGACCGGAATTCTGGACTTCGGAATTTCAAAATTCCCGACCTCAAGCTTTCTGAACGTGTACAGGTGCGCGGTCTTGGTCGACAAATCGCTGCCCTGCATCTGCTCCTGATCATACTCATCGGGGATTGCCTTTGCGCGGCGCGCATAAGCGGGATTCACGAAACTGCGCTCAGCGCCCGTATCGATTAAAGCGAGGCCTTTCGCGCCATTTATCTTAATCGGGATGAAGATGAGACGTTCGGTCTCTGTATATCTGAGCGTCGATTTCGGCGCATCACGAACCCGTTTGGGACGGCCATCATACAGATGCACCCGCGATTTGCTAAACTCGAAATCTATGATGGCGGTTTGAAACAACGAGACCGGCAAAATGCTATGCTCGACCGGGAAATCATGGCTCGTGTTCACGGCAACACGCACATCGCGCCACGAGCGGTCGCCAACCGACAGGTTTGGCAGAGACGCGACCGGGTATTCACGCGTGCCACCAAGCCCGAGAATTCTGGCTCGCTGGGTCAGCTGCGCTGGCGCACTTAAGGGGGCTAAATACTGATCATCAATCAGCGCGACCGTCGCGCCCGTATCGAGCAAAGCGGTCGCTGCCACACCATTGATCTGAACCTCTAGAATCGGGCCGAGGCGCGAACTTTCAGCAAAAGAAATCGTTCGCTGCTCGGTCGCGTTGGCGAACTGCATAACCGGCCAGATTAAAATCGCGCACAGGACCAGAACGACACTCTTGGTCCACGCTTTTGTCTGCGCTCCTGCTTGTGTCATTCGTGGAGTATAGCACAGAAAGCCCGTCTCAGACGAATGCGTCGGGTCCAACCGGGTTGCGCAGGGGCTTTTGCTCCAGAAATGCTTGAATATTTTCCACAAAAACCGCATCGGTTCTGACTTTTGAGCCTTCCGTTAGCGCAGAGATATGCGGGGTCAATGTGATCTTAGGGTGGGACCAAATTTCGCTCTCAGCCGGTAAGGGTTCTTCTCTAACAACATCCAGATAGGCGCTGGCGGGAAGACCTTGGTCGAGGGCCCGCATCAGCGCGGCCTCATCAACCAGACCGCCGCGCCCGACATTGATAAACAGGCTTTCCGGTTTCATCGCCGCGAAGAAGGCTTCGTCTGCGATACTCTCTGTGGCGTCTGTCAAAGGCAGACAGAGCAAGACGGCATCTGCACCTGGCAGCGCCATCGCGAGCTCATCAGGATGGATGATGCGATCCGCCGCCGGATCGGACCCTTCGCTGCGGCGCACGCCGGTTACTGTCACTCCCAAAGCGCGAAGACGTCGACCACAAGCCTGTCCAATCGCACCAAACCCGACCACGAGCCAATGGCTGCCAGAGAGCTCGCGAAACGGCAACCGGCCCCAGACCTTGTCGCTCTGAGCTTGGCGGCGACGCGCGCCGTCTTGGAAAAAATCGAGCCCCGCCCAAAGCACCCACTCCGCGATGGCATCTGATTGTTCATGACTACCGGAAAACAAGCTCGCTTTCTTACCGACGGCTTGAATCAGGGGATGTTCAACGCCTGCGGCTGAGGATTGGAACCAATCTAGGCGCTCGAATCCCATCAAAGTTTGGAAAAACGTCATTACGGCGGGACTGAAATACGCGTCCTGCGTTCCATAAGCGATTGCGCTACTTGCCTCACTCTCGCCCCAAGGATGCTTCAGGTGTCCTTCATCATCTAACACTAGGGGTGAAATTTGGCCGGAGAATCTCTTCAACGCGTCCTCGACCCGGGCAAAGGATTTCGCATGAATCAAAAGGTGCCGCATCGTCGTCTCCTAGCTGGGATTGTTTTTGGTTTGGCTGCCCTGTTGCCAGCTCTTCCCGCACAAGGCCAGACCGGCGCGCAATCACAAGACTATTATCGCGATGTCACGGCGCTCGCAGAGGTGCTGGGCAAAGCGCATGCGATCCGTGTCGCCTGCAATGGCCGCAATGATCAATATTGGCGGAGTTACATGCTTCGCCTTTTGGAACTTGAAGCGCCTTATCAAGGCGGTCTCCGTCGGTCTTTGGTCAACGGATTTAATGCTGGTTTTTCGTGGGGCAGTGATTTGCATCCAGCCTGCGATAGTAACGCTGTCAGCGCAGAAAAAACCTATGCCGCGGAAGGGCAGGATCTCTCCGCCCGGTTGGTTCAATCCAATATACCTGGGGCAAATCCCGTTTCACCCCGGCCGCGTTAATCCTCTCGAACGATGCGAGCTTTGCCGCGTCCTTGGGCGAGCGCTTTGATCGCTCCGCGAAACGTCCGAACCTCTTGCGTGGTCCAATCGCCGCGAATGAAGGCGTTTCGGATATTGGTTTTCATCAACGGGGTTTTGTCGGCTGGATAGAAATAG
>JBCBGJ010000038.1:0-11239 GCA_038526925.1 Pseudomonadota bacterium | reverse complement strand
TTGGACCGAAGCAACAATCGAGTCGCCGCTTGGAACGATTTCGAGGATTGTATCCCCCGGCGCGACGACCCCACCTTCTGTGTCGTAAGAGTTGTTCGCAAAAGGCATGCGGCGACCATCGTACAGCTCTGCCCGGAGCGAATCCGCGAAGCTGGTATCCGTCACATCAATTCCGTCTACTTGAAGTCCCGCTTTTCGAAACTCAAAAAGCACACTCCCCGGTCCGGACCCGACTTCGAGAAGACGGTCCTCCGAGGTCATCCAAGGAGACGCGAGCTCTAGCTTTCGGCGCGCATCAGCTCGCCAAACCGAAAAGATCAATGCTCCCAGACCCGGCGTTTTCCATAAAGAAACCATTGGAAGATCTTAGCGCAGGCACGCCGACACACACATAAATTGATTGTGAGACCGCAGGATCACCCTTTAGCAACTGGTGCCCAAGAGAGGACTCGAACCTCCACGACCATAAGATCACTACGACCTGAACGTAGCGCGTCTACCAATTCCGCCACTTGGGCAAGTGGGTGAACGGCGCGTATAGCGGAGATGCGACTGGAGCGTCAATCGCTTGTCGCCAGCCCGAACCCTTATTTTTTGAGGTGCACCCGCGCGATCTGAAACGCTGAGGCTGCGATCTTCTTTTCTTTGCTGATCAGAGCGCCATCAATCGCAGATAAAACGGCTGTTTCACCCATAATTGGCGCAGGATCGTCGCCCGCCACGACTTGCGATAGGCAGATCCCTTCCCCGGCTGCATAAGCCGTTGAGATCCGCAGAATCGGAACAATCCCGTACAAAGCGCCAGCGAAGACATTGTAATTGACCAACTTGGTGCGGGCAATGCGGCTTTCGACCCCAAAATCGGCGAACTTTAAGAGCGTTTTCAAATGTTCGAAATCGCGAAAACAAACCGACCGATAATCGGCCATCTCAACCGTGATGGAGGCACTATCCATCAAGTACGCTTAGCCAGAGTCGCTTATCCAGGAAAGTGTGGTGCCCTCGGCCGGACTTGAACCGGCAAGCCCAATAACGGGCGGCGGATTTTAAGTCCGCTGTGTTTACCAATTTCACCACAAGGGCACGCGCGCTTTGACTAACCGGGCTTGCGCGATCTGCCAACCAGGTTTTAACGGCAAAGTGATAAGTTCGCGAAAGACGTGTACGAAATATCGACTGGCATCTGCTATGCATGGTGGTCATCATGCCTCATCCTATGCAGCAAAAGCGATACAATGCGATCCTGGTCACGCTGGCCTGTTATGGCCCAGTTCTCATGGGTGTAGGGGCTTTGTTGGCCTGGATTCTACTCTAGTCCGAGCTCTCGAACCGTCGTTTGCTCTTCTAGCGTCTATTCCCGTTTCAAAAGTTGGCGAAGCTCCGCCAGGAAGTCTATGGGCTGATTTTCAACCATGGGCGCGAGATAAAGCGATCCCGGGCTCGTCCCAAACGTATTCCGGACCAATCGATTGAATGACACGCGCGATAAGAACCCCCAATTCTCCGCAGTCTTGGAGATTTGCCCCGGGCGTCGCGGTGCTTTGGCGAGTTCGAGCACAGCGCCATAAAGGCGTTTACGCATAATATACGCCTTGATCCCGCCTTCGCTCTGAAACATGCGATACAGTGTGGCGCGAGGGACAGCGAACGTCTCTAATACTTCAATCGGGCCAAACATTGGGTCTTTAATCCGCGCATCAATGTATTTGCAAATGAGCTCAAACTGAGCCACGCGCGCCTGGGCGCGAGCGTCTTCATTTTGACGTCCGGGAACGAGCGCCATTCGAACGCAATCTACAAAACGATCGTAATCCTCTTGATAAAGATGCGCGTTCTCTTGGTCGAGCACGTCGGATAAATTGTTCCATTCATTATGTAATAGCCGCGCGACCAGGCTTTGGCCCGGCAAACGCATGGGACGCACGGTCTCGGTCTCGTGAAGACCGAGCGCACTTTTATGGATCAGCTGACACTCAAAAATCGAGGGCTTGTGAAGCATCGCACATGGGTCAGCGACATCCCAAATCGTGATCGCACCAGGCGCGTCCGTTTCGGATAAAAAGCGTGGATGCGAGAGGGCGCCTCCGCTCAAGTATCTTCCGATTTGAACAAAGCCGCTATTGGCGTCCGCATGAGCTTTTGTGTGGTCTGACGCGATTGCATCAAACCTCATTCGCAATATTGCCCCCCCTGAATGAGACACCCGGTTAATTTCGTACAAACCAGTATTACCAAGTGATTTCAGGGGCGCAACATCATTACTTTTGATGCTATGTGCATATACATCAAATCCTCCAGAACACTTGTCTGAATATACTTTTACTTTTGTCTTGCTCATGAGAATCCCTATAGATTCCATCTTTCATATGATGCTGAAAACTTCAAGTATTGGAGTCTTATGATCTGATTTATTCTGTGATTTATTCAGACGCCAATGGGCGCCGATATCAGGCGCAATCACCCTGAAACGACACACGGGACTTTCTCGGTCACGTCAGTCTCACCCTTGACACATGGAGCCTACAAGCTGGCTTGACCCATTGCTGAAGATACGACTTATACAAAAGCGCAACCAAAATAGATCGCTTAAAAGCGGCGTTGGAGCTCCTGAGAACATAAAGATCACGAAGGGTAGTTTTGCTTTTCGAGGAAACGGGGACTGCCGAGGCCCCATGCTTGATCGCACGCGAAACGTTTTCTTTATTCACATTCCAAAAACCGGAGGCACTTCGATCGAGGGCGCACACGGATTCAAACCGAAAAATGTGCTGATGCGACACCAGAATGCTCGAGCCTTATTGGCCGAACCATCGCCTCCACAAAAAGTCTTTGTCGTGAAGCGTAACATCTTTGATCGTTTGAAATCGACCTATCGGCACTTTCATCGAACACCGATCTATGTCGGTGAGCGTACGCCTGAAGACTTTTCTTTTGAGGCTTATATTCACGGAATTCGCCGCTTCTTCGAACGCGACAACGTCCTCTTAAAACACCATCGCCTGTATTTTAAAGAGGACCGCAAAACACCCGTGGCAAGTCTACGACACATTCAACCATTTCATTGGTGGACAGACGGAATTGAGCATCCAATTATCTTGCGGTTCGAAACATTGAGCGCCGACTATGAACGCTATATTCGACCGATCACGGGGCTCAGCGTTAAGACCCATCTTAATAAAGCGCCGTCTGGATCTGAAATTCCAGCGGAGTACACGCCCGAAATGGTAGACATAGTCGAACGTTACTATTCAAAAGAGCTGGTCGGAACGGCAGGATTCGAACCTGCGACCCCTTGACCCCCAGTCAAGTGCGCTACCTGGCTGCGCTACGCTCCGAACCAGGGCCGGAGGTATAGGCGCCTCTTCAATTTTGGCAATGGGCAATCGCGGATTGATCCGCGCTTAGGCCGCCTTCTTCAAACGCACAGCATCCAAGCGCGCTTTGATATCCGTGAGATCTGACAGGATGGTCTCAAGACGGTCGCTGGTTCCGGTCGCTTCGGTCGTAGGCGTCACAGCTTCGAAGGCTTGTCGTACAGTTTCTTGCATATCTCTCGCGGGGCTTGGCGTAGGAGAGACATCGCCTGAGTCTGCAGGCGCGACAATCCTTGCCTCCCCGCCAAGGACGCTATCTACACCCTGTTCGTTAAGGAGCTTGCTTGCGCCCTTGAGGGTCATCCCTTGATCATGGACCAATGTTTGGATCGCGCGCAGGGCGGACATATCCTCCGGACGGAACATGCGGCGGCCGTCGCGGCGCTTAAGCGGCTTCACATATTTGGTGAACTTGGTTTCCCAATAGCGCAGCACGTGCGGCTGAAGCCCTAGCTCTTCAGCGGCTTCCCCAATGGATCGATAGGCGTCAGCGGATTTTTCAATCTTACGGGCAGCAGCAGAGCTAGGCATTGAGTTTGGGTCTCGCGTTTAGCCTCCGACGCGATCTTTAAGCATCGGAGAAGGTTTGAAGGTCACAACCTTGCGCGCCGATATTGTTGCTTGGATCCCTGTCTTTGGATTGCGCCCTTCGCGGGCCGCTTTCCGACGGACATTGAAATTACCGAACCGAGACAGTTTCACTGCCCCCTCGCCTTCCAAGCTCTCGCTGATCATTTCCAGCATACGGTCGAGCAAGTAAGAGGATTCCTGCCGTGTTAATCCGACTTCGCGAACAATCGCGTCGGTTAGTTCTACACGGGTGAGCGTTGTTGGTGTCACTGTATCAGCTCCTCATGGTTAACAATAAGGGGGCAGTTCTTAACGAAATACGAAAAATTAGATGCGGAATAGGCTCGCGCCCCAAGAAAATCCACCACCCATCGCTTCGCTAAGGACCAAATGCCCTGGTTCGATGCGACCATCGCTGACCGCAGTATGTAAAGCAAGTGGAATCGACGCCGCAGACGTGTTTCCATGATCCCCGACCGTTGAAATCACTTTACTTTCGTCGAGTTTCATCTTCTTCGCGACGCCATTCAGGATACGTTGATTGGCCTGATGAGGGACGAACCAATCGACATCATCAGAGGTCAAACCTGTTTCGTCATAGACCGCGTTAATCGCGCTCGAAATGTTTGTAACGGCGTGTTTAAAAACCTGATTACCAAGCATACGGACATGACCAATTGTACCAGTCGAGGAGACGCCGCCATCGACATGCAAAAGGTCTGATTTCGTCCCGTCAGTTCGAATGTGGTGCGTCAGGATCCCGCGATCGCCCGCTTCTGCCTCTGGCTCGGCGGTCAAGACGACCCCTCCTGCCCCATCCCCGAACAACACGCACGTACCCCGATCTGACCAATCCAGGATGCGTGTGAACGTTTCTGCACCGATCACAAGAGCGGTTTTGAACAGCCCGGTTTTGAGCATCGAGTCGGCTGTGGCGAGCGCGAACAAAAACCCAGAGCAAACCGCTTGAACATCGAATGCAGCGCCGCCGCCCATTTCGAGCTTGGCCTGCACCGCTGTTGCGGTAGCCGGAAAGGTCTTGTCAGGGGTAGTTGTTGCTAACACGATCAAGTCGACTTGGTCCGGAGTAATGCCCGCATCTTTAAGAATGCCACGCGCCGCTTTGGTCGCGAGATCAGACGTCATCTCATCATCGGCAGCGATGTGGCGCTGACGAATGCCCGTTCGCTCTTGGATCCACTGATCGGATGTCTCAACGATCTGAGACATCTCCTCGTTGCTCATAACTCGTTCTGGCAGATAGCCGCCCGTGCCGCGAATGACGCTTCGGATGCTCGTCATTCCGAGGCCTCACTGATGCTAACTTCAACGCTATCCCGGCGAAGACCCGCGGCAACTTCTTCCATGTAACGACTAGCCGCGAGATCGGCCGCGAGCTGAACCGCCGTGGCATAACCTTCCGCATCTGTGCCGCCATGGCTCTTCACAACCACGCCATTCAAGCCAAGCAAAACCCCGCCATTGACGTTAGAGGGGTCCATCTTTTCGCGCAGCCTCTTTAAACCGGAGCTCGCAAGCGCAGCGCCCATTTTGGAGATCACGCCGGACGTCAGCGCTTCGCGCACATAGGAAGCGACCAAACGCGCCGTACCTTCAGCGGTTTTCAAAGCAACATTGCCGGTAAACCCATCCGTCACCACGACATCGACAGCGCCCATGGCAATATCATTGCCCTCGACGTAACCGCGAAAGTCGAGACCAAGTTCGGGCGCGCGCAACCGTTCCGCCGCGAGTTTTAGCGTGTCGCGCCCTTTGTCTTCCTCGGACCCAATGTTCAAAAGGCCGATGGTTGGTTTTGATTTTCCAGTCACCGCGCGAGCATAGGCCTCTCCCATGATCGCGAAAGTTACGAGTTGGTCAGAGTCGGCGTCCAAATTGGCCCCAACATCAAGCACGACCGAGCGTCCTTCAATCGTTGGCCAGATCGCTGTCATAGCCGGACGATGGACGCCTTCCATCTTGCGCAGCGACATCATCGCAAACGCCATCAAAGCGCCAGTGTTGCCAGCAGAAACCGCGGCGCCAGCGCGTCCCGCTTTCACAGCTTGTACGGCGCCCCACATGCTGGTGGTCTTTGCGCGCCGAAGCGCCGCCGAAGGTTTCTCGCTCATCGCGACAACATCATCATGGTGCATGATCGTACAGCGATCCATGAGACCACGGCTCTCGAGCCCTGCCGTCACATCTTCTGCGCGCCCATGAACTTCGAACAAGACGTTGGTACGGCGCGCCGCAAATAATTTCAGACCATCAAGGACAACCGTTGGGGCAGCATCGCCCCCCATGGCGTCGATTGACAGGATTAAGCTGGCCATCGGACCGAAACTCCACACCGCCTCTCAAGACGGCGCAACCTATGCGGGACCGCTCCGAAAGGCAACGCATGTCTTTGTTAGCAAGGCAGTTCTGCGAAGGTGCAGATCAAATCGCCTCGGGGCCGGCCAGAGCGGCGCTGTCTGAGATTGCGTCAACACGTTCACTGATGGGGATCAAATGATCAGCAAGCGCCATAGCGTTTTCAAAATCCGGTTGAACGTTCCGGCGTAGGACCGCTGCGATCTCTTTTTGTGGTGCATCCGCCTCTAAAGCTTCGTCCATGGCTTTCGCCAAACCATAGAATTCTTCGCCCATCTTTCGAATGCGCCGTGCAATGGAGGCATCGCCCACGCCATTTTCTCGGAGCGCGTGATCAAAATCGGAGAATAATAGTTCGCCAAAAGCCTTAGAAAGCGCACGCCCATCAGCGCCGCAATCACGCAGTCTGCGCATTGCAAATGTGGCGACGAGCGTGACCATATTAAAGCGGCCATAGATCGTGTCGGGGACCCAACCTTTGAGAAATGGCTCTGGCAATCGCGCCTCCGCTGTCACAGCGTCGCGCCATCTCCGAGCTGCGTCCTTGTCGATGGAGCTCTTTTTCAACCAACCGAACATGAGTGCCCTATTTTTAACATCTAAGTGGTGTGTCCTAAAGGTTGCCAATTAAGGCTTTTCAGCTTTATCTCCAGCGCAAGTATCAGGAGTATCTTCATGGCGCGACGTGTCATTCTAGCATCCATTGCTCTTGCGGCCCTTACCTCAGCCTGCATCAGCCCGATTGAAGATTATCACGGTTATACCGCGGATGAAATTTTGCCTGAAAACATCGAAGTCGGCGAAGATACACGCGCGAGTGTTCTGGCCCAACTCGGCTCTGCCTCGACAGAGAGTGTCTTCGACGAAAATACTTGGTTTTACATCACCACACGGCGAGAGCGGATTGCGTTCTTAACGCCGCGCACGAGCCAACGCTCCATCACGGCGATTCGATTTGGCGAAGACGATGTCGTCGCTGAATTGCTCACCTATGACGAAACGGATGGCGAGATTATTCGCTACGCCTCCCGCGAAACACCAACCCGCGGACGCGAGCTCGGCCTACTTGAGCAAATCTTCGGGACCGTCGGCGCCGTTGCACTGCCAAACACGGATGAAAGAACACCAGGTAATCCGACGGGTCGTCGGAACTAGCGCTCCGCAGACAGCCCAAGCCCTGCAGCGCAATTGTCGGCATCGCTGCGCGCATAGACGCGGACATAGTCAACATACATCAGGGATGGATCTGGCGTTTCATCGATTGGCCAACCGCTACCGAGTGCCAAGTTCACGATCGGATACATTGGGTATCGCAACTCATCAGGTGTGGGCTGTCGCCACACTTCTTCATCGTTCAAAAAATAGACAATTTCAGATGGCGAAATATCAACGCCATAGGTGTTGAATTGATCGATGAGAGAGCCTTCCGGAACAGTTGTTCTTATGCCCTCAGATCGTTTCTGAGACTTGTCGTCGAAATGGACATGAAGCACAGAGTGAAAGCGGTCTGCTCGTCGCCCATAATATTCCACAACATCAACCTCGACCCGGCCATCTAAGGTGCGTGCCGGAATGAGCGGAACGAGCCAAAACGCAGGCCAAGTTCCCTTGCCGGGCGGAAACTTCATCCGTGCTTCGAAATAACCGTACTGGGTGCCGTGCCCCTTCCCTGAGCGATCTGCTGCCGCAAGCAGTCCTGAACGCCACCGCCCGGCATCGTCTTTCCAGGCTTTGATCGTCAGAATGCCATCCTCAACGAAAAACGGGCCGTCCTTGCCGGGATCGGTAAACTTCGCATCACCAAAGTCGCCCCACCAAGGCGTATGGGCTGTCCAGCGCGCTGGCCCGATACGGTTTGGCGATACGCTAAGCGTATCAAACTCCTCCATAAAGACCGGAACGAGCTCGCAGCTCTCTGCATCGAGTGTCGGCGAAGGTATCTGCGTGCAAGCATTGATCCCAAGGCACGCTAGCGCTGAAAAAACCGAAATATGTCGTCCCATGAGCGCCCCTCTCCGCAGCCTCTCATCAGTTAAGCCCGCGGTAAGCTGTACATACAAAAAACCCGCGCCGAATGGCACGGGTTTCTCGTTTTAAGTGAAGTCGCATTGGGCCTAGTGACCGCCCGCCAAAACAGCGAGCATCAAGAGCGCCACAATATTGGTGATCTTGATCATTGGGTTCACCGCTGGGCCTGCCGTGTCCTTATACGGGTCACCAACAGTATCACCGGTCACCGCGGCTTTGTGGGCTTCGGAGCCCTTGCCGCCATGATTGCCATCTTCGATATACTTCTTGGCATTGTCCCAAGCGCCGCCGCCGGATGTCATCGAAATCGCAACGAACAGACCCGTTACAATCACACCAAGCAACATCGCTCCGACCGCAGCCAGTGCCTCAGATGGCCCTGCAATGCCCCAGATGATCAAGAACAGCACAATCGGGGACAGAACCGGCAGTAGCGACGGTACGATCATCTCTTTGATCGCTGCCGACGTTAGAATATCGACGGCCTTACCATAGTTTGGCTTGGACGTGCCTTCCATGATGCCCGGATCGTTTTTGAACTGACTCCGAACCTCTTCCACAACCGCTTGTGCGGCGCGGCCAACAGCCATCATCGACATGCCGCCGAACAGGAATGGCAAAAGACCACCGAAGAGAAGTCCAACCACAACGTATGGGTTGGCAATAGAGAAGTTCACGACACCGATGCCATCAAAGAAGCTGCCCTCCGCAGCAGTTGCCGCGAAATATTTCAGGTCTTCGTTGTAGGCTGCAAACAGAACCAGAGCACCGAGACCGGCAGAGCCGATCGCATAGCCTTTGGTCACCGCTTTGGTGGTGTTACCAACCGCATCGAGCGCGTCCGTCGTATCCCGCACAGAGCTTGGCAGTTCTGCCATCTCCGCGATACCGCCCGCATTATCGGTCACTGGGCCGAATGCGTCGAGCGCGACGATCATACCGGCAAGTGCCAACATGGTTGTGGTCGCGATTGCAATGCCGAACAGACCGGCAAGATTAAACGTCAGGATGATACCGGCGATAATTGTGATCGCTGGCAAAGCCGTCGATTCAAGCGAAACCGCGAGGCCCTGGATCACGTTTGTTCCGTGACCAGATGCGGACGCCTCGGCAACAGATTTCACCGGACGATAGTCAACGCCGGTATAGTATTCTGTCACGACAACGATAAGCGCTGTAACAACCAGACCTACGACGCCGCAGAGGAACAAATCCATGCCTGTCACGACAGCCGCTGTAGTGCCATCGGCCGCCATCAATCCAAGCGCTGCGCCAGCACCGGCCAATTCGCCGAAGCCATTTGGCAAAGCATACTGAACAGCAATTGCGAGGCCGCCCACGGTGAGAACACCAGTGGCGATCAGGCCCTTATAGAGCGCGCCCATAATATTGGTTGAGCCTTTGCCGAGCTTCACGAAGAAGGTCCCGATTACAGAAGCCACAATACACACCGCGCAAATCGCCAGTGGGAAGAGCAAGATGCTGCCGAGATAGTCTGCGCCAGAGAAGTAGATCGCGCTGAGAACCATGGTCGCAACAATCGTCACAGCATAGGTTTCGAACAAATCAGCGGCCATACCGGCGCAGTCACCAACATTATCGCCGACATTATCAGCGATCGTCGCAGCGTTTCGAGGGTCATCTTCTGGAATTCCGGCTTCAACTTTACCAACCATGTCACCGCCGACATCCGCACCTTTGGTGAAGATACCGCCGCCGAGACGCGCAAAGATTGAGATGAGAGAGGCGCCGAAGCCGAGTGCAACCAAGCCGTCGACAACCTTACGGCTGCCTTCGTCATAGCCGAGCGCTCCAACCAGGAGGCCATAATAGGCTACCACACCGAGCAACGCGAGACCGACCACGAGAAGTCCCGTCACTGCGCCTGATTTAAACGCCATGGAGAGACCGTCTTGCAGCGAAACACTCGCAGCTTGGGTTGTCCGAACGTTCGCCTGTACCGACACTTTCATGCCGATGAAGCCGGCTGCGCCTGACAATACCGCGCCAATAACGAAGCCAAGCGCCGCTTGCCATCCGAGAAGCGGGAACAGGATCACCGCCACAACAACGCCAACCATCGCAATCGTGCGATACTGGCGGCTCAAATAAGCATTTGCGCCTTCTTGAATCGCCGCGGCGATCTCTTTCATGCGGTCATTGCCCGCATCTGCTTTCATAATTGACTGGCTCTGCAGCCAACCAAAGCCAATCGCGAGCACCGCCGCGACTAAGGCTATCCAAAACCAAAGGGTCATTGTTGCCCTATCCTCCCTGATTCAGTTCGAGGCTTCAGGCGCCCCGACATTTTTGTTTGTGAGACTATGACTGCAACAGCCATAGCGCATTCGCAAGGATTATCGCGCTAGGCGCGAGTTCGAACTCTACAATTAGGCCTAATGCTCAAACCCAAGTATTGAAGGAGCGTTAACGGGCTGCCCTCGAAAGTGGAGACTTAGCCCAGGTGATTCGGTCAATTCGCCGATCTTTGTGAAGCCGGGTACATCTTCACCAGCCGCAGCCGCGAGCAGAACTTGATAATCATCTCCCGCGCTACATTGCGTGAGAATTTCATCTAAATCGCTGGTCGGTTTAGCGAGCGGGACATATTCCAGGTCGAGCCTGACGCCGCATTGAGATGCGTCTGCCAAACGAACCGCATCCAAAAACAGGCCATCTGAAACATCCAAGCTCGCCGTGGCCTTTTCGGCGACGAGCGGACAGTCGGGACACGCGCTTTGGCTTAGCGGTCAGGTCGGATGGGGCGGTATTGGTCTTGAAGCGGCTAAAGCTGGTGGTGATGCACATGCCGCGAACCGTTATCGCGTTCCAGAGATCTCCAATGTGAAGATTTCCAAGCTCGTCGCCGAAAAGGCCACGGCGAGCTTGGA